>CANQGF010000005.1 GCA_947601485.1 uncultured Bacilli bacterium | reverse complement strand
ATATTGTATTTCTATGTTTTTTTTAGACTATTTTAATTTTTAAATCGTTGGTTATAATATCATTAAAATTAACACTTTACATATTCAACATCATAAATAAGAGGTAAATCGCTATCTTTGGGCTTTAATCCCTTTCTACCGATTGCTAAATTTAATAATATGTAATACTTTTTCTTAAATTTATTACTTTTTATATTTTTTATGTTGATCTCGTTAATCAATTCGTTATCAATATATATTCGCATATAATCTTCTTGCCAATCCAATTTCCATATATGATATTTATTTGTCCAATTACTATCTTTATTTATAAAATAATCAATAGAAATTTGTTTAGTTGACCAATTATATTCACCTTTATTTGACTACATAAAATTTGCTAATATTGATGGGCTATCCTCAGACATATAATATTCCATTACATCTACTTCATCACAAAATGGATATTCTTCTTCACTACCTAATAACCATATTGTAGGCCATGATCCGTCTGCTGTTGAAATTTTAGCTTTTACTTCTAATATTCCGTATTTAAACTCAAATTTTCCTTTTGTATTAATAGATGATGAAGTAAATTCTGAATATTCTCTATTTTTTTCCAATCATTGCTAGATGAATCATATAAATTATTTTTTATATACTCTTTTTTACCATAAATCCTTAGTCTATTTATGAGTTCTACATTTTGATTTGTATAATATTGTAATTCATAATTTCTTATAAATCCTTGTTCAAAATTCCAATTATCTAGATTATTAAAATAATCTTCAAATATTAATCGCATGATATCACCTTTCTCTTATAGGTTAATTTTTTACCAAATTATAATAATTTCCTTTTCTATTCATTAATTCTTGATGAGTTCCATTCTCTAATATATTTCCATGTTCCATATAAATAATTTTATTACAACTTTTAATCGTTGTTAATCTATGAGCAATTATAAAACATATTTTATCTTTTGTTATTTCTTTTATCGCATTTTTTACAAGTTCTTCATTTTCATAACTTAATGAAGAAGTTATTTCATCTAATATTATAACGCTTGGATTTTCGACCATAATTCTAGCAAAATTTATCATTTGCTTTTCTCCTTGCGAAAATAAATCTTGATTTTTGCTTAAATTTAATTCATATCCTTCACTAAAGGACATTATTTTATCATGTAATTTTAGTGTTTTACAGATTTCTTCAATTTGTTCTTTAGATACATTATTTTTAGCGTAATTAATATTCTCATAAATATTACCATCAAATATTACAACATCTTGCATAACATAACCTATATTATCTCTTAAACTTTCTAATGTGTAATTATCAATATTTTTCCCATTTATTATAATTTTTCCTTTGGAAACTTCATAAAATCGACATAATAAATTTACTAAAGTTGTTTTTCCACATCCTGTCCTTCCAACAATTGCTATTTTGTCATTATTGTTAACTTCAATTGAAATGTTATTTAATATTTGTCTATCTACACTATAAGAAAAACATACATTATCAAATTTAATATTATTTATTTTATTCAACTGAACATTTCCTGTTTCAATTTCAGGATCATATTTATTTAAATAATTATATATTTTTTTCATTGAAACAAATGATTTATTTAATCTTGGTAAATGAGTAACTAAATCATCACAATATCCTTTTATAGAAGTTGTTCCATTTATAAATAGCATTAATGTTCCATATGATAAAATTGAAGCTGATAAATCATATCCACCTATACAAGTTGTTGCTATACTAGCAAGAAAGGAAAATAGAGTATATGCAAAATTATATTTTCTAATTAATTTATCAAGACTTTCACTTTCATTAGTGTATTTTTCTATCAACTCATTCATTTTATTTAATCTTACATTCTCAATACTTATAGATTTTATAAGTTCAAAATTATTAATTTGTTCTGTAATCCATTTTGTAATAGATATATTAAGTTCTCTAATTTCTGAAATCATCTTCAAAGTTTTCTTATTGGATATAATTAAAGATAAATAACCTATTAAATAAATTAAAATTAAAATTGTAGTTAATTTAAAATTTATAAAAAACAATATTATTAATA
This sequence comes from uncultured Bacilli bacterium, assembly GCA_947601485.1. Lineage (GTDB taxonomy): Bacteria > Bacillota_I > Bacilli_A > RF39 > UBA660 > SIG200. The sequence goes on along the minus strand of CANQGF010000005.1, from coordinate 40,797 downwards.
ATAATGGTAACTTTGCACATAAATTTCCAAAGGAAATTAAACCATTTTGAGTAAAAAGCGTCGATGCATTTCCTGTATCGTTCATAACTAATTCTAGCATTTCTCCAGTATTAGCATTATCAAAATAAGAAATTTTGGTATTAATAAATTTATAAAATAAATCTTTTCTTGCATAATTAGCATATTCTCTTTGTAAGTGGTGTCTTACCATGCAATGAAATATTCCTTCACTTGTTTTAAATATTTGTTTTACAATAACTAGAATTGTTACAAATATTAGTGTTCTCGCACTATTTTTTGCAATTGCATTATCAAAAACTGAATATGTTAAGTATTGATCTATGAATAGCCATATTGCACATGATAAAAAATACTCACTAAAGGCAAATATAATTCTTTTTTTAAAATTACCATAGTTTGACATATATCTTATGCTATTCATATGAACCTCCTACAACATTCTCACAAATATCAATTAATTTTTTATAGTTTTTATTATCTTTTTTTAACTTTGTATTTGTTGAATCAATAATAGTTTTATTGTCTATAAATAAAACCCTACATCCTTTTGGAATTTTAAGTAAATCATGTGTAATAAAAATATTTATATTATTTGGATAATTTTTATTTAAATTATCTACTATCTTATTTTTTGTCTTATTATCAAGTTTACTTAATACATCATCAAATATTAAAACTTTCTTATTTTGTATTAATAGTCTAGCGATATTAATTCTTTGTTTTTGACCTCCAGATAAATTAATACCTCTTTCTCCTAGTAATTCATCATAACTACTAGAAAAGTTTTCTATTTCTTCGTCTAATTCACATATTTTACATATATTTCTTATTTCATCTAACTTTTTATTTTCAAAACAATCAATATTATTTTTTATCGTATCAGAAAAGATATAAGGTGTTTGAAAACATAATCCTATATTTTCACGAAGTTTAGTTTTATGTAAATCTCTTAATTCAACATCATCTATGAAAATGTTTCCTTCATATGGGATAAATCCTAAAAATAATTTTGTTAAAACACTTTTTCCACTACCATTTGATCCCACTAAATACACATTTTCTCCTTTTTTGATAGTAAAATTAAGATTTTCAAATAAAACTTGATTATCAAATTGTATATTAACATTTCTAAATTCAATTTTTTTATAATCAGTTGCTACAATATTTTTGCATATTAAATTTTCCTCATCTAAATTTAAAAATTCTTTTATTCTTTTAGCAGGTACTAAAAAACTATTAATTCCTTCAACTGCATAAATTACATTTTGAAAATAATTTAACATTGTCGTTGAATAAGTCAAAATTGCCATTAATCCACCAATTTGCATATTACCATTAATTATCATGATTCCACAAACCAAATATATAATTGGAGAACTTAAAGCCTTTATGCCACTAGCAATTAATTCGTAATATATTAAATAGTCAATTTCTTTTATATCATATTTTAAATATTCTTCACTATTATCATTAAATTTGTTTATTTCATTGGTTTGATTATTTGTCATTTTTATCATTTTAGGATTATATATTGAATTCATAGTCTTTTGTATTAATCCTTCTGATAATATAACTTTTTTATTTACAATTGTTTTGGTATTAATACAATACCAAATCGACATCAATACAATAATTAAAATAATTATTGATAAAATTAAGCAAACTTTAAAATTTAACTCAATAATTACATTTAATGAAAAGAAAGTATAAAAAATTGTATTAAGAATCAAATTTAGCTTATCATTTATATAAGCAATATAATTACTTGAATCTCCACTAACTCTTTGTAATATTTGACTATTTTCATAACCAACATATTCATTATAATCTAAATACGTTGTGTGTTCTAGCAATATATTTTTAATGTTTTTATTCATTCCTAATCTTAATTTAGTATTGTACTTACTTCTAATATAATTAAACAATGAAATAATTAATGCCATAATAATCATAAAAATAGAAGTTACCAATATTTTTGATAATGTATTATCATTATAAAAAAATATAGTTAAATAATTTGGTAAATCAATATCATTCATAACAATTCCATCAACTATATAAACAATAAACTTAGCAATAACAACATTAAAGAAAGAAATTATTGCTGACGAAATTACTATCATTAAAATTACCTTATACAAATTTTCAATTGTTGATTTAAATAATTTCATAATACCACCCACTATATCAATTATACACTAAAAATGCTGTTTTTTCTATAAACTCATTTCAACATCATCTTTATCTTTTTCCTGATAAGTTTTTTTGCTAGTTTTTAAATAACTAGGTACTTCGGCATAATCAAATAACTCATCTTCTTTTATTTTGTGTCATTTGGGGGAAGATAGTTTTAATTTTTTGTTTATAAAAAAGATAAATTAATAAATATAATTGTTATAAATTATTTATCATAATATCTACCAATTTTTTAACACTATAATTTGGTATTGTCTTATTTAGAGTGACAATTCCAATATATCTTGGAGGAATATTTGGCGTAACTTTTATTTCAAATAAAGTTTTATTTAAATCATCTTTAACAAATTCTCTTGTAGCGTAGCCAATCCCAAAGCCACTTTTAACGAAATCCATAATTAGATTATAACTAACTATTTCAGTTTTAGGAGTTAATTTGATTTTGTTTTCACTTAAATAATTATTAAGGAATGCCCTCGTGTTAGACGGGCTTTTTTGAAATAGTAAAGGGTAATTGTTTAATTCTTCTAATCTAATATGGCCTTTAGTTAATTCATAGTATTTTTTATTTCCAACAAAGATGTCTTGGACATCCATAATCTTTTGAATTTTTAAATCTTTGTTTTCTTTCATAGGCAAATTAAGAACGAGCATATCTAAATTGCCATTTCTAAGATCTTTTATTAAATTTTCTGTTAAAGCATTAACAATATTTATTTCTATATTGGGATATTTTTCGTGAAATTTTTCTAAATATGGCATTAAAACATACTTACTTACTGTTGTACTGGCGCCGATTGAAATAATACCATAATCTAAATTTTTAATATTAGTTAACATGTTTTCACCATTAGTAAAATTTTCAACACCTTGCTTTACGTATTCAAACAAGACTTTTCCTTCTTCAGTTAAAAGGACGCCTTTTTTAGTGCGGGTAAATAATGTAATGTTTAGTTGATTTTCTAATGCCTTTATTTGCCACGTAACAGCAGGTTGGGAAATATGTAATTTAATTGCGGCTTTAGAAATGCTCCCTTCAATAGCTACATAATAAAATATTTTGTATAACTCATAGTTAATATTCATATATAAAAACTCCTTATAATTAATATAAATAATATATATTATATTTATATCACAAAGTAAGCTATAATACAATTAATAGGAAAGAAGGACTGTTTATGGCAAGCCATGATGGATTGAAATATGTTTTAGAGACTAAAAAGGGATATGTCAAGGAAGATGGTAGCTTTACAAATTTGATAAATGAAGCATTGCTTATTGATCTTTGGGATTTTGGTTGGGTAGATGATCCAATAAAGATTTATAAAAAATTGGGGTTCAATGATCCAGAAGTTATTTTATCTGGAGTAACAGAACATACAGTATTTCCTGCTTATGAAGCAAGAGATGGAATCGGTATTGAGTATTACTTACTAATGGATTATGATTATGAAAGAGCATTCTATCAGGCAAGAAGTGATTATAGTCGTTACAACTTATATAATAATGATAATATTTTTGAATATGAAGAAAAATTAAAGAATAAAGTTTTAGATTATTATCGAGAACGAAAAACTTCACAAGTTTTAAATTCAAGTAATGAATCTTTACTTCTATATCAAACAAATGAGGAAGATACCAAAGTTTTAGAGGGGACTTTAAAGCATTTTTATTCTAAAACAGGAAGAGTATATAAATATTCTATCCCACTAAAAAATCCGCATGTTGAAAAATATTTTGATATGAATAAAGAAGAAAGAGATTATTATAATTATTTTCAACAAAGAGGTTTAGTGGAGTATTTTCTAACTAAATTTGATGATAAAAAATTTAGTTTTGGTTTGCATTTTGATTCGGAAATATTAGATATAAAAATTATTAATGATGAATTAGTATTATATTTAAATGATTGGCATAATTGGAATAATTTTGAAGTTGCTAAAGGCATAAATTCAATTATTAGAGATTTTTATTCTGAAAGAGAAATGCATATTACTAGAATGTTTGGTAGTTTTGTAATCATCCAAAAAATAGATGGTAATTTAACCGCAGTAAAAGCCACCCCTATACCTATTAAGTATTGTCCTCTCATTGTAAAACTTTTAAAAGAAGTTGGAGGGGAGGTGGCAGAAAAATTATTAAGTAGCTTGGATGTTATTGATAAAGATAAGCAAAGTGAGTTAATGTGTAATTTAATAAATCAAATTGTAATTAAAGCCGGATATTTTGATACTAGTCGCCCTCTTAATTCTTGTGAAACCAATGTGTTATTTGGAGCTAGTGAAACAATATCTTCCGCTTTTAAATCTGGATTATTAGATGCTGCTGTTATAGTATCAAATAATTTGGGATCGATAATTACCACTACGGATTCAAATACGCAAGGTGCTGTTAAAAGAATGACAGGATTATTTTATACAAGTCCATCTGAAGAAATTACAAAGACTGCTATAGCAGCTGGCATTATTCCTGTATTTCCTTACACTGGCGAAATAAACCAAATTGAAGGAGTAAAGCAAGCAATAAGTAGGGGATATAAAAGAATTGCGGTTACATTAGCTTCTAAAGATAATGAGTTTATGGAAAAACTTAAAGAATTAGAAAAAGATAATATAACTATTTATAAGTTTGGTTTATGTTCTACGGGAATTGATGAAAAGACGGCATTAACCATGTTAAATAACGCTGATATTATTTGGTCTTGTGCTTCCAAATATGTAAAGGAATATATAGAACCTAACGCTATAGCGCAAGTGGGAATAAAAATACCTGTTCATATTATAACGAAAAAGGGATGGGAATTAGTAAAAAATCATCTAAAATATATGTCAATGTATAATTATTTGGATGATGTTTTATTATGTCATGGTGAAGAGAAACCAGTTATATTAAATCAAGGAGAAAGTTTAAAATTAGTTAGGAAAAAAGAAGTATATAAATGTAGTGATTGTCCACATCCATGCGTTTAATAATTTTAAATTAGAACAAAAAATGTTAATAAAAGTTGATTGAATAATAAAAAGACTATATAATTAAATTGTAATTAATTTTTGAAAAAAAATTTAAAAGTGGGGGCATTTATGAAAATTATTCTTGGTTCTAAAAATAAATCTAAAAAGGAAGCAATAGAAATTGCGTTAAATACATTAAACATTAGTGATTATGAAATTCTATCTATAGATGTTCCTTCTCATGTTAGTTCAAAACCCTTAAATGGTGAAACATTAATCGGAGCTCATAACAGAAATCGCGAAGTTATGAAATATTGTTTAGAAAATAATATCGAATATGACTTGTTAATAAGTATTGAAGGTGGATATGAACAAGTAGAAGACTATTATTTTATCGTTACTTATGCTTCGATTATAGATAAAGAAGGGTACGAATTTATAGGTAAATCACAAGGATTGCAAATTACTAAAAATATGTTTGAATGGGTAAAAAATGGACAATCTTTAAATAAAGTTATTGAAGAATTATTAGATAACAAAGATAATAAAAAGAGTAATGGAATAAGTGGATACTTAACCGATGGCTATTATTATAGAAGTATTTTTGATTCAACATCTATAATAAGCGCTTATGAAGCTATGAAAAACTATAGAAAATCTTATGAAAAATTGGAAAGAAAATTATTATCCAATCATGAAAAGACGAAAAAAGGTAACACAAATGATAATTATAAATAGAAAAGAAAAAATTGAACAATATAATGTTAAGAAAGCACCAAATTTTAACCATAAAAAGTCTATCATTGCATGGTATCATCGTCAACAAAGAAATGCTCAACTAATTAATATTAAAGTATTGATATTCAAATAAAAGATATAAGATATATGATATATTCAAATTCACCTTTATTAATTTCACTCTATGCGCAATATAATTTTAATAATGGATATAGTGAAGATGATTATATAAATATATCTAAATATAAAAAAGGTAATGAGTCTTTAATTTTTGCAATACTAAATGCAAATTGGTTATTGAAATTAGAAGATTTAGAAAATAAAGATGAGGAAGAATTAGAATATGAAAGATTTTGCCTCCAAAGTAAAATTGATGATATGAAAAAGAAATTAGATTCTTCCAATTTTGAATCATTGAGTAATAGTATCAAATTATTTGAGTATCAGCTTGAATGCTTAGATGAATATATACAATCAAAAACAAATGAATATCAAGATGTTAAAAAATCCACCAAAAGAATTTTAACATTTGCCAAATAAAAATTTTAATAAAAAACTTACAAAAAAATAAAAAAAGTGCTATAATCAAAGGCGTTGAAGAAAAATATTAAGTCAATTATAATCAATGAGTAGCTAAATGCGTAAGTCCAGTTGTATAAGGGCTTACGTATTTTATTTTGTGAGGTTATAATGAAAGAATTAGATTTAAGTAAAGAAAAAATTTCCAAGTTAATTAAAAAATTTGCTATTCCATGTGTAATTAGTATGATTGTTGCGGCTTTATATAATATAGTCGATCAAATATTTATAGGTTGGAGTGATGCTGGAGCTTATGGTAATGCCGCTACCAATATTGTTTATCCATTTACAGTAATTTCTCTTGCCTTTGCCTTATTGGTGGGTGATGGAGTTGCAGCTTTATTTAATTTATCTTTAGGTGCTAAAAATAAAGAAACAGCAAATAAAGCGATAGGAAATGGTTTAATTTTACTTATTATAATATCAAGTATATTAACACTTATAGGATTAGTTTTTAACAATCAAATATTACGTTTATTTGGTGGTAATCCTAAAGAAATTGAATGTTATCAATATGCAAGCGATTACTTACGAATAATAAGTTATGGATTACCATTTTATATTATAGGACAAGGATTAAATGCTTTGATAAGAAGTGATGGTAGTCCTAAATATGCAATGTTTGCTACTCTTATAGGAGCAATAATGAATATAATATTAGATCCCATTTTTATATTTGGATTTAAAATGATGGTTAAAGGCGCTGCTATTGCAACAATAATTGGGCAAATATTAACGTTTTTAGTAAGTATTTATTATTTTAAAAAAGCTAAAAATTTTAAAATAACTAAAGAATCAATGAAACCTAACTATGGAGTTTGTAAGAAAGTAGTATCTTTAGGATTAGCTTCTTTAATAACTCAACTTGCAATAGTAATAATTATAGCGGTTGCAAATAATTTAGTGGCTAAATATGGGTATGAAACATTAGCATCAACAAATGAACCTTATGGTGTTGTAATCCCGTTTGCCGTTATTGGAATATGTATGAAAGTATTTGGCATTGTCGTATCGATAGTGATAGGAGTTTCCCTAGGTGGTATGCCTATAATTGGTTATAATATGGGTGCGGGTAATATTAAAAGAGTAAAAGAAACTATCAAATATATATTAATAATAAATTTTATTATAGGGTTATGTGCCTTTTTGTTATTTGAAATATTTCCATCATTTATTATTAACATCTTTGGTAATGGTAATTCTAAAGAATATCTGGAATATGCTAATTATTGCTTAAGAATCTTTTTAAGTGGCATAGTACTAACTTGCTTAATTAAATCAATGTCAATTTTATTGCAATCTATGGGTTCAAGTATAAAGTCAACCTTTTTAGCTTTAGCAAGAGATGTTATATTCTTTGTTCCGGCAATTATAGTAATTTCATCAGTTAGTCATAGTGTTGTAACAATGTTATGGAGTGCCATAATTGCTGACGTACTAGCATTTATAACGGGAGTGATTTTATTAAAAAGTGAATTTAAAAGAATAGATAAATTAAGTGAGAAAAATTAATAGGGAGGAATTAAAAATGTATAAAGCAAATGATTATTTAGTTTATAAAAAAGATGTTTGTAAGGTAAAAGAAGTAAAGCTGAATAAAATGAATGGTTTAAATTATTATATTTTAAATCCTATAGATGATGAATCCCTTATAATTAGCGTTCCAACTGATAATAGAATGGGGTATATTAGAGATATTATTTCTAAAAAAGAAGCTGAGCAATTAATTAAAGAAATATCTAATATTAAACCTTTAGAAAATATTGACGATAAATATATTGAAAAAACATATAAAGAACTATTATCTAACGGAAAACATGAAGATTTAATTAAAATAATTAAAACCTCTTATTTGAGAAATGAAAATAGAGCAAATAATAATAAAAAATTAAGTGATAAAGATGTTCATTATTTTTTGCAAGCCGAAAAATATTTATATAATGAATTATCTATTTCACTTGGAATGAGTTTTGAAGATACAAAAGCATATATTATTAAAAAAGTTAGTGAATTAGCTAACTAAAAGATCAATTTACAAATATAGCTTTTTTTACAATAATCTCCACTAATTTGATTGACTAAAATCAAAGTATTAAATATAATGTAAGTGAAGGGAGTTTTTTTGTGTGCTATAATGAAAAAAATAAAGAAGAAAGGACTAGAATATGAAAAGAATTAAAAAAGTTGTATCATCTATTTTAGTTGGGGCAGTAACCTTTAATTATTTCTCTCCGGTTGCGGTAGCTTTAACTTTAACAGATGGAAAAGTTGAAAAAACATTACCTATTTCTAATACAACAAAATTAGAAGATAATGGTATCGTTCCTAAAGGTAATATTGAAGTAGAAACTCATTTATTATTACCAATTAGAAATACAGGAACTAGTGATATCTCCTTAACTATTTATGATGCCAGTGGTAATCATGCTTCCGTTGGTTTGAAAGATGTTTTAGCATCTATTGATGGATATTTAGACACTAATATAACTTTAGGTGAACAAAATATTCGCGTAACAGCTAAAAAACGTGACGAAAAAGGTAATTTATTATCTGGAATTGATCATAATGCCAATGTAGTATACTTTGCGGTAAATTTATATGAACTTATAAGAGGAACATATAAAATTGAATTAAGTGGTACTAATTTTGTAACTTATAGTAAAGATGTAACACTTGATGATTATTCTAAAAGATTAAGTATAACTAATGAAAAAGGTTTATTTGAAATTGGCGATGTTACTAAAGATAATGTAGTTAATGAAGAAGATATTACAGCTATGCTTAAAGCAATGGAAGAAAGTGACATATCTAAAGATTTAAATTTAGATGGATCTGTTGATATAGCTGATTTAAACTATATTACTGCCATTATGAAAGGCAATAAAAAAGAAGCTAAATTAGAAAATACTGATGTTATTTTATCTAATGATAATGTTTCTTTAGAAGTAAGTTCTGCCACTTTAGCTGAAGGTAGTAGTAGTCTTGATACCATTTTTTCTGATGATGGTGTTGTATCTCTTGAACAAAATGGAGAAGATCCTATTGAAGTAGCTTTAGATTTATCAGGTAAAGAAAAAGATTCTCATATTGACATGAGTGTTGTTAGAATTAACTTTGGTGCAAATGTTCCAGAAGATGCTAAAATAGTTATTGAAACTGAAGATGGTAAATTAATTGAACATGAAATACCAAAAGAAAGTATTGCAGAAAGTACAAATGAAATTCATTTATTTACTGATGAAATAACTGAAGGTACAAGAGAAATTAAACTTGGTAATCAATATGCTGTTAAGAAGGTAACGATTGTTATCAATAAAGCTGGAGCTAATAATTTAGCTGATATTGCTAAAGTAGAATTTTTAAATAATGTAAAATATGAAGCTAAAGAACCAGAAAATTTCTACACTCCAAAATATGTAGAAATAGATGATTCTAAAAGTGAACAAGTTACTGTTAGTTTTGAAAGTGTTCCTAATGTAACTGGATATGAAATTAAAATTAATGGTAATAAAATGAATAATGTCATTTTCCAAACTACTTATACTAATTTTACGATTGAAGATTTAAAGAATTATAACAAATATGAAATTCAAGTTAGATCAGTAAATCAAGATTGGCGTAGTGGTTGGAGTAAAGTTTATACAGCAGAGCCAAAAGCTACAAGAGTACCACCTAAAGTTGACATGGTTGTAGCTACTCCAACATATTCAGGTATTGATTTTAGTTGGAAAGCTATGGATGATACCAAATCATATAATTTATATTATCGTGAAGTTGGTGAAACCGAATGGCAAGTTATTGAAAGAATTGACGGAACAAGTAAATCATTACGTGGTTTAAAAGCCCAAACTAAATATGAAGCTTATCTAACTGGTAATAATGATTTAGGTGAAGGTGATAAATCACAAACAGTTTCTGCAACTACTTTAGAACAAACTGCCACAATATATCCAAAATATAAATTAATTAATGGTTATAATGATACATTACAAAGAACTGACCATATAAATGATGTTATTTTTAAAGATGGTAAAACATATATCAAAGATAAAGATAATAATGTAACTGATAGTGATAAATGGGCTTTAGTTGATGATGATTATACATCATATTGGGAATTCCAAGGATGGCAAGTAAATGCTCACTACGAATCTATGAATGCTCCAATGATTGTATTAGATGATACTTATTTAATGGATGAATTTGTTATTACTGTTCCCGATAGTTATCAATTTAATTATAAATCTACAAATAATAATGATGCCGTTATAAGATATTGGAATACTGATGGCGAAAAAACTTCTAGTAACAGAGTAACAGTTCAAGCTAAAATAACAGTTAAAGAAGATGAAAATAAAAGAAAATACTATGTCTTAAAATTAGATGAACCAATAGAAGCTAATGCTTTACAATTTGGCCTTACTGTTGCTGGTAATGGTAGTTTAATTCAAGTATCAGAATTTAAATTATATGAATATGATTCTTTAGTTGATGATGTTGCAGCCCTATTTAAAGATGATTTAAGAGTAGAACTTGTTGATGGTGTAACTAAAGATGAAATTGAAGAATTAAGAAAAAGAGCGGATATTAAAAGTAATGGAGAATATAATCCTTACCGTGAATCAATTTTGAATGATTTAGATTATGCTGAAAAAATCTTAAATGATGAAAAATTAAATGATGTTATTGTCTTAAATCCTAATATTTCTAATAGTTATAATAGTCATTTAGGTTTTGCTATGACAATTAATGATTATCAACCTTTAGGCATTTCTGTTAAAGAAGGTGACCAATTAACTGTTTATGTTGGCACAAAAGGTAACGTTAATGTTGAATTATTATTTACACAAAATTATTCTGAAGCTAATGCTTGGAGTAAGAGTGTATCTTTAAAGAAAGGTCAAAATATAATTAATGTTCCTAAAATTGGAAGTGCAACTAGTGAAAGAGGTGGAAGTGTATATATTAGATATACTTCTAAACCAGATCAAAATAATTTAATAAAAGTAAGAGTAAGTGGTGGAGTTAAAATTCCTATGCTTGATACAACTCTACTTACAAGTGATACTGAGAAAAAGGAAGCTATTAAAGAATATATTACAACATTAAAAGAATATGTAACTAATCTTCCAACATTATATAGTGAAATATATAAAGATAGTGAAAATCCATATAGTTATGATAAAACTACTGGTGTATTTGGTGTAACAGAAATTGTTACTCGTCATGGTTTATGGTCATTCTCTGCTGAAGCTGTTTTAGATGCTTTGGAAACTGGTACAAATAATATGGACGAAATGGTTGATCGTTTATTTGAATCAACGGAGGCTTTTAATGAAATGATGGAAATGTTCTATCGTCATAAAGGTTTAGAAGAAAATGCCTCTGTAAGTACCAATGAAATACCTAAAGCAAGAATTAACATTCGCTATATGAGAATGTTTGATGGTGCATTTATGTATGCTGGTGGATATCATATAGGTATTGAATATGGTTCTATCGCTGGTGTTATTCAAGGTAGAAGAAATACTGATGCTAAAACTGGTTATTTTGGCTGGGGAATTAGTCATGAAGTTGGACACCAAATAAATCAAGGTAATATCGTTTTTGCGGAAGTTACAAATAATGTTTATTCATTACTTGCTCAAACCGCTAATGATAAAGATGTATCTAGACTTGAAAATAGTCAAATTTATGAAAAAATTTATGATAAAGTAACATCACATACTTTAGGTCGTAACCAAAATGTTTTCGTTACATTAGGTATGTATTGGCAATTACATTTAGCTTATGATGATAATAAAACTTTCGATGATATTAATTCTGTTTTCTCAAGAATAAATATTGAATCAAGAACTTATAAAAATACTAAAAATTATAGTAAAGATGATTTATTAATTCTATTTGCAAGTATTGCTACTGGTAAGGATTTAACAGATTATTTCGAAGTATGGGGGATTAAAGCAACTGATGAATTAAAAGAAGAAATAGCATCTAAAAATTTACCAAAAGAAGATAAAGCTATATATTATTTAAATGATGAAGCAAGAAGATATAGATTAAATAATGGCACAAAAATTTCAAATGACACCAAAGTATCTGCAAGCATTATTTCTAAAGATGATAGTGAAAAAAGAATTGCTTTAACATTTGATGTTAATAAAGAAAGTGATAAAATTTTAGGTTATGAAATTATTCGTAATGGTGAAGTTATTGCTTTTGTAGATGGTTCTATTCATGAATTTGTTGATAACATCGGTTCTGTTAACAATCGTGCCTTTACTTATGAAGTAGTGGCTTACGATAAATTATTAAATAAAACTAATAAAGTTACTTTAGATGAAGTTAAAGTAGCTCATGATGGTAGTATTAAAAAAGATACATTCTCAATCGAATCTAATTTTAAAGTTGATGGTGAGATTGTCGATTTTGAAGATGATAATCTTGATTATAAAACTTTAGGTGTTAATAAATTGATTGATGGTGATAATGCTACATGGTTTAATGGTAATGAAAGAATTAAAACTTTAGTTTCTAGCAATAACAAAGTTGATACTACAACTGATAATAATGATGCTTATGTAATTATTAGTTTAAATACTAAAATGTCATTAAGTGGTATCAAATATCGTGCCTACAGTAAAGATGGTGAACTTGATATTGATACAATTAGTAAATATCGTATTTCTGTAAGTAGTGATAAAGAACATTGGACAGTAGCAAGAGAAGGTACTTTTGATTTAAATAGTGAAAATGAATTTACTAATACTGTTTACTTTATGAACGAAAATACTACTAGTCAAACTCAACTATGGACATATCATGATGTATCTTATATTAAGATTGAATCTGTCGGTAATAAATCAGGCATTTCAGGAGCTGAACTTGATTTAATTGCCCCTCCTGGAGATAATGTTGATTTTGCTACTAACAACGGTAAACCATCTATTGGTAAATTAGAAACTTCTTATTGTTACTTAAAAGATGGTTGCAATGAAAATAATCGTGATGAAGATGGCAATATTATTGGTTTAATTGAAGCTGGATCAGTAATATTTGAAGGTATTTATGCTGGTAATCCATCATTTAATATTGTAACAATTAATAATGCATCAAATGATGAAGAAAAATATAGCGGATACCAAGTTATTTTTGCAGAAGTTAATGATGATTTAACCGTATATGAAGTATCTAAAGGAACTTGGATTTACGTTATGAGTAAAGAACAATATGAAGAAATGTTAAAAGAAACAAACAAGATAAGAGCGGTATTATATCGTGTATCTGATGCCTTAACACTTGATGGTGAAAGAATTACAAGTTCTTCAATGGCTGTTAACCTAGATACATATGAAAATCTTGAATCTGTTAACATTACTGAACAAAGATAGGGCGGTGGGAGTATAAATGAAACGTGTTTTAACTTATATAATTTTATTAGCTGGTTTTATACTTCTTCCTTTTTCTTCAGCTTATGCTAAAACAATAATGAATTTAAAAGAAGTTAGTAATGGGGAAGTTAACGCTGAAATTACTTTTGATGCCGGTTTTGTCGGAGGACTAGACTTAGAATTTAAAATTAATAATAATGTTAATTTTAAAGAAATTAAATATAATGAAAAAACTAATGGTTGTGATGTAATAACTACTAATAAAAACAATGTTGTAAATGTTAAGATTACTTGTGGTGGTGTTGGTACTGAACATAATTTATTAAACAATAAAAAGGTATTAAATTTAGGAAATATTGTTGTTACTTCAAGTGCTAAAGAGAATGTTTCATATAATTTTGAATTAAATAAGATTTCTATTATTGGTAATGATTGGAAAAATCAAATTATAGATAAAGATAATTTTTCTTTAGAAGAAAATAGTTTTACTTATATTGTAAGTAAAGAAGAAGAAAGCAATCCTAATCCACCAGTTGATCCGGACACACCTAGTAAACCAGATACTCCTGATACGCCAGATACACCAGATACTCCAACTGATCCGGATACACCCAAAGATCCTAGTGAAGATAAACCATCTAATCCTGGTGAAAGTGAAACAAAACCTGGTGAAGAAGAACAACCAACAAATCCCAATACACCAAGTGAGCCATCAGATAAAGAAGAAGAAAATCCAAGCAATCCAGTAATTCCAGATACTCCATCAACACCAAGCGAAGATACTCCTAGTGATAAGGAAGATACTCCGAGTGAAAATAAGCCTGGAAATACTGAAGAAGATAAAAAAGATGAAAATAATTCTTCTGAAAATACTAATGATAAAGAGAATACTACAAATAATGGCCAAAGTAGTCAAGATAAAAACGATAATAATTCATCTAATAACAATAGTAAACCAAATGATAAAGATGATGAAAATGATAACAATCAAGTTGTAGATGATAATGATAAAGAAGATGACAAACAAGATAGTACACAAGAAACTAATCAACAAAAAAATAATGAAGATAAGAAATATCTTATAATTGCTTATGTTGCTGTTATTGTAGTGGGTATTGGAACTTTAATTTTTATAAAAAATAAGAGAAAGAAGTAGGAAATAAACATCCTACTTTTTATTTTGAAAGATAAAAGTTTCTGATTAAATTGATTAATTGGGACTAATGCTTTATAATATATAATTAAATTTGATGGAGTTTTAAATATGGCAAATATAAAGACATTAGATAAAGTATATCAAGCATTAAAAAAAGAGAATATTGCTAATAGTAATAAATTAGTTGTTTCACCTTATATAATATTGAATTATTTAAGACAATATGAATATGGGTTTCCTGACGGTATTTGTCCAGATCATATTCAAAATGTTGAAACATGGTTAAATAATGAAATAAAAAAAGGACATTTGGCATTTTCCTATGCGAATAATACATATAATTTAAATAGTCATGTTACCTATGATTTTGGTTTTGCTGTATTTGAAAGTTTAGTTGACGATGCAACTTATGTGATGCTTATTTTTCACGGAGGAAATTGCTTTTTTCGGGAAGTAGAAAATGAAAAGTACTATCCAATTTTATTAAAATTTGATGCTGAAACAACCTTTTATGATATATTAGATAATATAATTTTAGAATCAGATAATATACCATATGAAGAAATAGCAGTAAATGGGCAACATTATCTAATACTTCCTAAAATAACAAGTGATAATTATTTTGTTTTTGATAAAGATTCACAAGAAATGTTAGAAATAGATGGATGTAGTATAGAAGAAGTAATTAATAATATTAGCAATATGAAAACAAAAATATTGAAAGAATAATATCCAATATATTAGATATTTAAAAAAGTAGGAGGTTTAAATGAACGATTATATAAAACAAGAAATAATAGGGCAAAATAGACATTTATTTGTTTATGGTTATAAAAGTGAAGAAAGAACTAATTTTATAAAAACACTAGCAAACGAAAACAAAATAGTTATTGATGAGAATAAACCTTTGGCCATTTATTTAAATGATTATGGGCTTCCTTTAATTGAAAGAAATAATTTAGAACTTGATACAACAAAAATAAAGGTTATTAGTCAAGAATATTTTAATTTTTCATTATTTTATGAAATTTTGTTGCAATGTAAAGAAAATATTCCTGAAGAAATATTAAATAGAAGATTAACGAGTATTTTTAGACTAGTAAATAGATATAATAAAGGGTTAGAAGAAGAAAAAGCTCATACAATAGATGACTTAATTAAAATTTTTAGTGAATCCAAACATTTTTGGAAATCTTATTATGAACTTTATTTAAAAGAAGGAAAAGATAAGTCTTTGGAAGAACCAACTTTACCTTTTTGTGATTTAGATTTATATATAACTCATTTAAAAAAAGACCTTAATAATAATTCTTGTTTTGCTATTATTATTGATTATCAAAAGCAAGTAGCATTAGATTCTATTATGGTAATTAATGATTATATATTTAGTATTAATAAAGATTTTTCTTTAAAAATAGTAACTGATCCCCAAGATTATCCTATTTATAAAACTTCTAATAGTGAATTTATAGAACCTGTTCATGACTATGGCACTATAGAACTTGATGATTCATTAAAATTGCAAACAGCTAAATTAAAAAGAAAGTATTTTAAAGATTAAATAATAATATTATTTAGTGTTATAATATAATATATACAAAATTTTAAAATGAATGGAGATAATATGAATAGAAATATATTAGTTTTTATTTTAGTTGCTTTAATTATCATTATGTTGCTTCTTACTTATTTAATAATACGAGATCCCAATCGTTATGTAAAAATTGATACTTTTAGGTATGTACCTAATGATAAAGTACAAATTAATGTGAATTATGGAAATAATTATACAGATGATGCTGATGATAGTATCTTGTTAAGTTTAAAAGAAATTGAGAAATATAATGAAATAATTAAAAGTAAAACCGATGAATTATATGATTTAAATAACATTAAAAAATTATCAAAAGAAGAAATTGAAAAATATATTTTAAAGTATGATTTACCATCAGGTACTTATTATGATAATAAAAAAGTTATTACTAGTAGTGAAAAAAAACAAATTTTAAATAATCGTAATTTAGATAATATTAAAGATTTAGATAATATTCAAAAAGGTATTATAGTTAAAAGAGCCAATTTAAGAAGTTTCCCAACTAATACAAATTTTTATGATGCCAAAAATAGTCCTTTTGATCGTTTGCAAGAAACAGAATTATTAGTTAATACAGGGGTTTTAATTTTACATACTAGTAGTGATCAAAAATGGAACTTTGTAATTAGTCCAATTTATATGGGATGGGTAGAATGTGCTAATATAGGATTAGCTAATGATGATGATTATAACTATTTTATAAATAATGATTCTTTTGGTATTATTATATCTAGTAGTTATATTGTTGGAAATGTTACATTAGATATGAGCGTAAAATTACCTTATTATAATGGTAAATTCATTTTACCTATGAAAAATAGTGATGGTTATGTTGGCAAAACCGAAGTTGTAATTCCTTCTGATCAAATTAATATTGGTTATTTACCTTATACGAAAGTAAATGTTATTAATGAAGCGTATAAATATGAGGGTGTATCTTATAGCTGGGGTGGTTACGATAAAAATGTTGATTGTTCAAGCTTTATAGCTAATATTTACCGTACATTTGGTTTTATCTTCCCAAGAAATACTTCTAGTCAAAATAAATCTGTTGGAAAGGATATTTCATTAAGTGGTATGACTGATGAAGAAAAATTAAAGTTAATTGATAAAAAAGATCCAAGTTTGCTTTATATGGATGGACATGTTATGTTGTATATTGGTACTAAAAATGACAAACATTATATTATTCATGCATCTGGTAGTGGTAAAGTTATGGTAAGCGTTTTGGAAGATTCAACCTATATAAAGCAAATCGATAAATTGGTTTTAGTTGGGCAATGATTGATTATTATTTGATAAATTAAAAATTATTTATTGCAATATTCAATATAAGAAAGTAAAAATTTAAAACACAATAACATATGTTACCACTTGAAAAAAATAATTATTTTATAAATAACAGTTTAAAGAAACTATTTAAAAACCTCAAGAAATAATTAATGAATAGGAAGTGGCAGCAATACCTATAAGGAAAAGAAGATAAATAATATAAAGTGGTTATTTAAAGATAATATTTAATGTGTTAAAATATAGGAAAGGAGTGATTTTTCAATGAAGAAAAATATTTTATCTATTTTATCGTGTTTAGTACTTGCTTTACTTTTATTTTATTTTATGTTACCTCCACTTAATTTAAGTAGTCCTTTATTTTGGACATATCTATTTACTATCATAATTATTTATATTTTTATTTCCTCAATTTTCGGTGGTATATTTAAGCTTGGTGGTTTTTTAAATCATAACAGAAGATTAAATAAAGTTAATATGATATTACTTGGTTTTATGGGGAGTGCTTTTGTATTAATTATATTTATTAATTTTGTTATGTCACCTTTATTTAATGCTAAAAGCTATAGTAAGAGAATTAGTGTAATTGAAGGTAATGACTTTACTTCAGATGTGGCTCCGGTTGATTTTAATAAAATTCCTCTAATTGATAAGGATAGTAGTGAAAAACTTGGGGACAGAAAAATGGGTGAATTTACTTCTTGGGTTAGCCAATTTTATGTTAGTGATTTATATACTCAAATTAATTACAATAATGAAATAGTAAGAGTAACACCTTTGGAATATGCTAGTATTATTAAATATTTTACTAATCGTGATGATGGTATTAAAGGATATATCATGGTTAATTCAGTTGATGGAACTTCAACTCTTAAAACATTAGATCATGGTATGCGTTATATGCCAAGTGCTTTATTTTTTGAAAACTTATATCGTAAGCTTAGAATAAGTTATCCATTTACTATTTTCGATGAAGAATCATTTGAAATAGATAATGAAGGTAATCCTTATTGGATTGTACCTACAGTTAAATATAGTGGTGTCGGCCTTAAAAAAGAAATTAACGGTATCATAATATTAGATCCAATTACCGGAAAATCACAAAAATACTCTATTAATGAAGTACCTAATTGGGTAGACCATGTTTATAGTGCTGATTTAATTATTGAACAAGTTGATAATTGGGGTGAATATCGTAATGGCTTCTTAAACTCTATTTTTGGTCAAAAAGATGTTATTAATACTACCCTTGGATATAATTATTTAGTTATGGATGATGATGTATATCTTTATACCGGTATTACTTCAGTATCTAGTGATGAATCCAATTTAGGTTTTATTTTAGTCAACTTAAGAACAAAGGAAACTAAATATTATTTAGTACCTGGAGCAGAAGAATTTAGTGCTATGGCATCGGCTGAAGGTTTAGTTCAAGAAAAAGAATATGTTGCATCATTCCCACTTTTAATCAATTTAAATAATAAGCCAACTTATTTATTAAGTTTAAAGGATGCTGCTGGGTTAGTTAAAATGTATGCCTTTATTGATGTAGCTGATTATCAAAAAGTAGTAGTTAGTGAGGCTTCATTAGGTATTGAGGCTGCAGCATCTAAATATTTAAAAGACAGTAATATTAATAAAGATAATTTATTAACTAAAGACATAACTATTAAAGAAATTACCACTGCTGTTGTTGAAGGCAATACTTATTATTATTTAACTGATTCTGGTAATCATTTATATTATGGTAGTATAATAGTTAATAAGACTTTATTCCCATTCTTAAATAAAAATGATGTAGTAACAATTACTTATAGTGAAGGGGAAGTATCTGAAATAGCAAGTATCAGATTAAAATAAAGGATGGTATTTATGATAGAAAAATTAGAAGAAAATCTAGTAAGTATTGGGAGGTCACTTTGACATCCCTAAATTAAAAGATAAGTTAGAAGCTTTAAACCAAACTATTAATAGGGATAATTTTTGGCAAGATATAAATAACGCTAATAATGTTAATAAAGAATATACTAATATTAAAAAAACGATTGATAATTATGAAGAATTAAATGATAAACTTAAGATGATTAAATTATTAAAAAACGAATTAACTGAAGAAGAATTAACTAAAGAATTAGATAGTTTAAGTAATGAAATTAGTGATTTAGAAAAAATTGTTCATTTAAATGGTCCTTATGATAGTTTAAATTGTTATTTAGAAATTCATCCCGGAGCAGGAGGTACTGAATCTTGTGATTGGGCTAGTATGATTCTTCGGATGTACGAAAAGTTTTGTGAAAAAAACAATTATACTTATGATGTCATCTATGAAAATAAGGGTGATGAAGCCGGGCTTAAAGCTGTATCTATTCTTATTAAAGGATATATGGCTTATGGCTATTTAAAAAATGAAAGTGGAGTTCATCGTTTAGTAAGAATATCACCTTTTGATAGTAATAAAAGACGTCATACTTCTTTTGCATCAGTTATTGTTACACCTGAATTCACTAATACACCTAATATCGAAATAAATGAAGCTGATTTAAAAATTGATGTCTTTCATTCTAGCGGAGCAGGTGGTCAATCAGTCAATACTTCCAATTCAGCTGTAAGAATTACCCATCTACCAACTAAAATTGTTGTTAATTGTCAAAATGAACGTAGTCAATTAAAAAATAAAGAAATGGCTATTAAAATATTAAAAAACAAATTATATGAGAAATTTTTAGAAGAAGAAGATAAAAAGAAAAGTGCTTTAAAAGATACATCTAAAGATATGGCCTTTGGTAGTCAAATAAGAAGTTATATTTTAGAACCTTATAAACTTGTCAAAGATAATCGCAGTAATTATGAAAATAATGATCCTGATAAATTATTAGATGGGGATATTTTAGAAATGCTAGAATATAATTTAAAAAATATATAAAATTTACATTGTGTTTACTTTTATATGAGTTAAATAATGATAATAAATAGATTTTATGCTAAAATTTAAGTGGAGATGATATCATGGATGTTAGTGAATTATTAAGACAATTACAAGAAATGGCCAAAAATTTTTATAATATTGGTGATGTTTCTAAATTTTCTCAAGATGAATATTTTAAATTTGTAGACCAATGGGCTGATTTATACGCTATTTATGATGATATTATGCATAGTGGGGCTGATTTTTTCACTTTGGCTGATGCACTTGAAGTAGTTGATGATATTGCAAATAATAATCCAAGTTTAAGTGGTTTTGTTGAAGATTTAATTAATCCTAAAGAAACAGATAATTTAATTGAAGAAAATAATAATCTAGGAAATACTTTTAATCCAAATGTTTTAACTCAAAAAATTGATAATTTGGTTTTTGAACTTAAAAATGGTAGAGTTTGGGATAGTGAACAAATGGTTCAAATAGAAAATGCTTTAAGACAATATAGTGAAGAATTGGAAATTTATAAGTCTTCATTTAGTCCTGAAGAATTTAACAGATTACAAACTAATATAAGAGTTACTATAGAAAATATTAATCGTGTTAGTGATATAGGAAGATCTATTTAGAAAGGAAAATAGTTACGGAAAGCTTAGAAAGTTTAAAACAAACTCAAAAAATGTTAGAAAAAGAATTAGAATCATTAACAATTAAGAAAGATGAATCACGTAAGTGGGCATCTGGTATTCAAGATCAATTTGATTCTTCTTCATATTCATATGAGGAATATATTAATCCTGCTAGAGCATACGCTATAAAAGATGAACTTGCAAAAATTAAATATCAAATTCAAACTTATGCTCAAAGAGCTATGGAAGAAAGAAATGTTGCAGAGTTTAATAAGAATATGAGTACACCAAAATATGAATATCAAGTATCTGGAGAACTTAGAGAGTCCCAAAATCCCGCAATGGCTGCTAGATATAATACAAGAGATCGTTTTTATGGAAAATCTAAGTTACAACAAACAGTAGCAAAAATTACTGGCCAAAAAAAGAAATTTGAAACTTTATGGAGAAAGGCTGCAGCAGTAGAAAATTTAGAAGAACAACAAAAAATTGCTAATGAACTTAATGGAATGTTTAGGTAAATTATGAATAAAGAATTTAATGAATATATGGATTTTTTTAAATCTCAACCTTTAAAAGAAAAGCAACAAATTATATATGAACAATTAATGCTATTAACAGAATTTTCTAATAATCTTTGTAAAGAATTAGATATTAAAAATGATATTATCTTAAATAGAGAATTATTAGATTTAAAAAAAGATAATTATACAGAAGATGATTTTTTAGAAGCAATAATAGTTTTAATTAATTCTATTCAATCTTCTATTTGTGATTATGCTAGTGGAATATCTGATATGCTTGACAAAATGAATAGTTAATTTAATTATTCATTTTTATTTTGCTAAGTAAAGAATTTTTAACATCAGTATCTAAAAGTAAATTAATCGAAAATGTTTTACTTCCTATATGATTAAGAGAGGTACCACAGTGATAAATTATTTTTTGATCAATTATAAAATAACGATCGTGATAATCTTCATTATACTTTATCTTTAAATTATGATACTGTTCATTATATTTTTTAATATCTATATCTTTTAATAACTTATTTTTGTGACATATTATTTTTACTGGTACTTTAATTTCTCTTATCATATCAAGTACTACTTTATCAGCATAACCATCTATTATTATTAATTCTTCTTTGGCCATTTTAAAAATATCTACTATTTTTGAATAAGCATCATATATTTGACCTTGAAAATAGATTTCACTATTTTTCTTTTCTTCCTTAAAACTATTAAATGATTCTTGTAATAATTTTATATCTTCAGTATTTTTAAATACTTGATTATAAATATGTCTTTGCTCTAATAATTCTTTTGAAAGATATTTGCGCATTAAAACAAAAGCTTCCATTATAGCCACACTTATTTTCGCCGCAACATCTGTTCTTAACACTGCAGAAAGCATTGCAACACCTTCTTCGGTAAAAGCATATGGCAAATATTTAATATTGTGTCCTAGACGATTCAAGGTTTCAATTTGAAACCTTGAATGGCACTTTATTTCATCCAAAGTGAGTTGAAACATAAACTTTTCGGGGAATCTTTCGATGTTTCTTTTGACTGCTAAATTGATAGTTTTGGTACCATTTTTACAGTTATAAAGAATAGCTAAATCACTATCTAACATTACTTGAACTCCTCTTATTTCATAAATTAAATTAGTGATTTTTTGCCCATTATATGGGACAATTTCGACATTTTCAACTTTTTCTATTTCGTTTTCATTCTTTAGCCATCTTATAAATTTTTCTTTCTTTTTACTAGGAATATAATTTATTAATTCTATTAATTTTTTACTATCAATTACATCGGTTAAGTAGTATTTGCCATCGCTACTTTTTAACTTGAGTTGGTGACATTTCGTCACCAACTCGTTACAGTTTTCCTTTAAACGTTGTTTTAATTTATTCCAATATTTTCTATTATCTTTACTATTATTTAATATGCCAATGATATCTATAATGCTATAGTAACATTTATTATTTTCATAAATACATCTTATAGTTTTTCCTTCGTATTCTTTCATAATTGTTCCATTATTCATACATATTCCCCCTTGTCACTCAATTATGTTTTGTTCTCTGATAAACTAATAATATAACACGAACATATATTTGTCAATAAATTTTAACAATGTTTTTTAAAATACTTTTGATTTGAATATAACTTGCTTTATTTCCATTAAATTTGTGATAATTTGGTGATATTACTTGCTATATAGTAAACTTTAATATAAAATAGGCATTGTGATTATTATGAAAGAAGTTATTTCGTTTTTAAATAATTTGTTAAATGATGATGATACTTTAATCGTGGCAACATCAACTGGCCCTGATTCAATGTGTCTTTTACATATTTTAAATAACAACTTCAAAAATAAAATAATTTGTGCTCATGTTAATCATGGTGTCAGAAGTGAATCAATTAAAGAAGCTAATTTTTTAAAAAAATATTGTCTAAATAATAACATCATTTTTGAATATATGGAAATAAAAGAATATTCTAATCACAAATTTAGTGAAAGTGAGGGAAGAAGAAAAAGATATGCTTTTTTTAATGAACTGTTAGATAAATACCATGCTAAATATATTATGACAGCCCACCACGCTAATGATTTAGAAGAAACTATCCTTATGCGTTTAGTAAGAGGAAGTAATTTAAAAGGTTATCTTGGCATTTCTAGAATTAATAATAATTTAGTAAGACCTCTTTTATCATTAACTAAAGAAGAAATTATTAATTACAACAAATTACATAATATTCCTTATTTTAATGATTATACTAATGATGATATAAACTATACTAGAAATAGATTTCGTAAACAAATTATTCCTTTATTGGAAAAAGAAGATTCCAATGTTCATAAAAAGTTTATTAAATTTAGTGAAGAATTAAGTAAATATAATGATTATATAAATAAAGTAATTAAAAATAAAATAAATAATATATATATAAATGGTGTTATTAATATTGATAATTTAAAAAAAGAAGATAGTTTTATTCAAGAAAAGATTATTGAATATGTTATTGAAGATATTCAAAAAGATTATTTATTAGATATTAACGATAAAAATAAGATGGCTTTAATGGAGTTAACCAAAGAGCAAAAAAATAAAGCAGTTGATTTAGGCAATGGTTTTATTGGAAGACGTAGTTATAACTCTTTAATAATTGAAAAGAATAATAATAATTTAAACAATAAATATGATTATATTTTTAATGATTATTTGAAAATATTAGATAGATATGTTATTGCTAAAGTAAAAGAATGTTCTTTAAAAAGTAATAATGTATTAAGAATTAATAGTAAAGAAATTGCCTTACCAATTCATGTAAGATGCATGAATAAGGATGATTTAATCCAAGTTAAGAATATGAAAACTTTTAAAAAAGTTAATGATATTTTTAAAAATTCAAAGGTTGATATCAAAAAGCGTCAGACTTATCCAGTAGTAACTGATAGCAAAAATAACATAATTTGGCTACCAGGATTAAAAAAATCAACATTTGATAAGGAATTTTCTGAAAAATATGATATAATACTTAAGTACACGGAGGAAAAAGATGAATAAAAATCCAAATGATAAAATGAAAAATACATTACCTTATGTTATTTTAGTCGCTGTAATTGGGGTAATTCTATTAATATTTACTTTTCAAGGCGACAAAGTTAATAATTTAAAAACAGGTGAATTATTTGAATATTTAAGAAATGAAGAAGTAACAGAAATTGTTATTACACCAAATAGTAATGAAAATGTTTACTATGTCGAAGGTAAATTAAAAGATTATAATGATAATGAAAGTTTTAAAGCTAAAATAGTACCTGAAGACATTTATGAAATTACTGAATATGTTAAGGAACAACAAATAAAAGAATTTGATACTAATAGTGATCCAGGTAGTAGTGCTTTCCTTTATATTTTAGTTAATGTTCTACCTTTTGTTTTAATGATTGTTTTAGGTTATGTTTTAATTAAGAAATTAGCAATGACTAATAAAAATTCAGTTGATTTTGGACATAGCAGAGCAAGACTATCTAGTGATAGCGATAAGAAAAACTTTAATGATGTAGCAGGATTAACTGAAGAAAAACAAGAAGTTGCTGAATTAATTGATTTCTTAAAAAATCCTAAAAAATTTCAAAAACTTGGAGCTAGAATTCCAAAAGGTGTTTTATTAGTAGGCCCTCCAGGAACAGGTAAAACTTTACTTGCTAAAGCTGTAGCGGGTGAAGCTAATGTACCATTCTTCTATATTAGTGGTTCCGATTTTGTTGAATTATTCGTAGGTGTCGGAGCATCTCGTGTAAGAGACATGTTTAAGGAAGCTAAAAGAAGTGCTCCTTGCTTAATCTTTATTGATGAAATTGATGCTGTTGGTCGTGAACGTGGTACTGGTCTTGGTGGAGGCCATGATGAACGTGAACAAACATTAAACCAATTACTTACAGAAATGGATGGCTTTGGTGAAAATGAAGGAATTATTATAATTGCTGCGACTAACCGTCCAGATGTATTGGATCCTGCTTTACTTCGTCCAGGTAGATTTGATAGACAAGTAACAATCAATTTACCGGATGCTAAAGCTAGAGAAGAAATATTAAAAGTTCATGCTAAAAATAAAATATTAGATAAATCTGTTAATTTAGGTAATTTAAGTCAAAGAACTCCTGGCTTTAGTGGAGCCGATTTGGAAAACTTACTTAATGAGGCTGCTTTACTTGCCGTAAGACGTAATAAAGACGCTATCAGTATGGCTGAAATTGATGAAGCAACGGACCGTGTTTTAATGGGTCCTGCTAAAACTAGTAAACAAATTACAGAAAAAGAAAAGAAACTTGTATCACTTCATGAAGCTGGACATGCCGTTATTGGTATAAAATTAGAAGACGCTAATGAAGTTCATAAAATCACTATTATACCTAGAGGGGTAGCTGGTGGTTATACAATGATGCTTCCTAAAGAAGAAAAAATGTTAGTAGCAACTAAAAGAGAATTACTTGCTCAAATTACTGGTCTTCTAGGTGGAAGAGTAAGTGAAGAATTATTCTTAAATGAAGTATCTACCGGAGCATCTGATGACTTTAAGAAAGCAACTAAAATTGCAAGAAGCATGGTTACTGAATATGGTATGAGTGATTTAGGACCTATGCAATATGAAGAAGAAACTGGTAGTGTTTTTCTAGGAAGAGACTATGGTAAAACGAAAAACTTCAGTGATCAAGTAGCTCTTGAAATTGATAGAGAAACTCGTAAAATTATTGAAGAATGTTATGAAAAAGCTAAAAAGATTATTAGTGAAAATAAAGATTTAATTATGCTTTTATCTGATGCTTTAATGAAATACGAAACTATTACAAAAGAACAAATCGAATATATTGTTAAAAATGGTAATATTGATTTTGATAAAACAAATGAAGACGACCAAAATAAATCAATAAATGAAGAGGATAAGATTAATAAACTTAAAGCTGAAGCTAAAGAGTTAAAAATAAAAGGTTATACTAAAATGAGTGAAAACGAATTAGAAGATGCCATCAGAAAGGAAGAAAATAAATAATGACAGTATTTGAAGTGATTTTATTAGTAGTATCTGTTCTTCTTATTGCTATTGTTTTATTACAAAGTAATAAAGCGACAGATGGTTCTGGTATCATTACCGGAGGAAATCAAGAATTATTCCAAAATATGAAAGAAAGAGGATTTGAATTATTCATTAGTCGTTTTACTTTAGTTCTTGGAATATTATTCTTTGTTATTTCACTAGCGCTATTTTTAATATAATAATTTGACTGGTTTTACCAGTCATTTATTTTGCTTTTCTTTACAAAGTCCAAGATAATTATTATAATTAATCTATGATAAGAGGTGGTGAATAGATGAGTATTTTTTCTAAAAAAAGTAAAGATGACATTCCTAATAATAATGCAAATACCATAAATAAGCCATTGAGAAACATCACTAGAAAAGAATTTCATAATGATACTTTAGTTGATTTTTATAAAGATAGATATTTAAATATTTTAAAGAATATGAAGTCTTATGATATATTAGCTTTGGAAGATAAAAAATTAAATGAAGATATAAATATGCTTACTGAACTTTTATTAAGAATTTCTTTTGAAGAAGATCTTTTAGATGATGAAGGTTTTGATGATAAAGTAGATTTCACCATAAATATAGAAAAACTTAAATTATATAAAAGTGATATCGATAAATTACAAGAAGAAGCTAGTGCTAGATTAATTGCCCTATTAGAAATTAAAAAAGAATATTCTATTTTAAATGGCAGAAAAAAAACTATGATAACAAGCGCTATAAATAGTTTATCTTTATCTCTTGATACTTTAGATACGGAAGAAATTAATACTATAGAAAGTGTATATCGATTTATTGATAAAAATAAATATGCTGATTTAAATGAATACGCTCTATATTTAGAAAATGCTATGAAAGGACGTAATTTACAAGAAGAAGCTAATTTAGAAATAAATGAAAGTTTAGAAGAAAAAATCTTTGATTTAAATTTATTACAAACTTTTTTACCAGAAGAAGAACAAATTGAATTAAATAAAAATAGTGAAAGTATTTACCAAGATTTAGCTACACTTGAAAGAAAAATTGAAATATTTGCTTATCAAAATAAAGAGTCTATTTTAAAAGAAAAAGATGATGAATTAAATAAATTATCAAGTATATCTCCAACTTTAGAAAATAAAGATTATTTATTAGAGCAAATTAAACAAGTTGAAACTAGATTTCGTCTTTTTGCAGATTATGGGCGTAACATTATTAATGATAATGATTTATATAGTTTATATTCTATAAAGTTTCAAGCTTTAACAATATCTTCTAATGGACTATTTCCTTTATTTGTTAATGAACAAACTGATGAACTTGAATTATTATATTATGAAAGAATAGTGGAAGATTTACTTGAAGAAATTATTACCAAAAAGAATCGTATTTTTAATAAGTTATATAGTGATAATATTGAAGAATATATCGAAATAATTAAAAGAATTTATAAATTAAATGAAGTAGAAAAAATTGATTATGAAATTATTTTAAAAGATTATGTTTTAATAAATTTATTATGTTCATTTAATTCTAAAAAAAGATTTTTAGAGTTTTATCGTAACTTACAAGTTTCTCGTAATTTTTATCCTGATCATTTAATTGAATTAGAAGATCAAATTACGATGGAGATGTTTTGTTATTTAGAAAGTGCCATTAAAAATAGTCAAAAAGTTGATGCAAATGAAGATTTTAACAATAATGAATATTATAATTTATATTTATTATTTAAAAATTTAGTTGATGGTGAATATGTAATTGATGAAGAGAAATTTTTTATGCCTCTTGGTATAACAGCTTTAAAAGATACTAAAAATGCTACCTTAACTACGGTTGAAAAATGTTTAGTTGAAGAAATAAATGATGATTGTAAAGGTAAAGTTTTATATACTCCAAAAAGTTTAAAATCAATTTCTGGAACTCATAAATTATTTTATGATAATACTTTAAAAGGCATTGTTCTAAATGATGGATTAGAAGAAATAAAAGATGAAGCTTTTCTATATCAACAAATTAAAGAAGTTTCTCTTCCTTCATCAGTTAAGAAAGTTGGACCTTATGCTTTTGATTATTATCAATTAGAAAAAATTATTTTGAATGTTAATCCAACTAATTATCATTTATTAGATAAAGAAAATTTATTAAATATTTTAAATAATAATGTAGCGGAAGATGAAAATCACTTGTTATTTAAAAATGGCAATTTTAAAGAACTCGTTATTCATATCGATAATTTATTTGATATTAATATTAATTTATCTAATATTAAAGTTTCTAAATTAAATAGTGATTTAAATAATGAACAAATATATGCTTTAACTATTGTGGAACATATTAATGATATTTTACAAGATAAAAGAAAAAAATTTCAAAGATTACAAAATATTTTACCTAAAGAAGATAGAATGGAGTTAAGAAGTGATATTCCCGAGTTATTAATTGATTTAAGTAATATTGATTTAAAACTTAAAAATTATATTAATAGTCATCAAGATGAAAGAGAAAAATTAAATGAAGATTACTTAATGAATTTAGCTAATAACCCGAAAGAATTTACTGCTAATTTAGAAGATTTAGAAAATAAATTAGTTGTTTATTCATATTATGGTTTAATTAATTCTGATGTATTGAAATATTTTTATGAAATAAAATTTACTATTTTAACAAGTGAACAAAATGGGATTAGAAAGTCTTTCATAAATGATGAGATGACTAATGAAGAGTTACAATGTTATTATGATATTGTAGATGATATTTTAGCATTTAATAAACCTAATAATAGTAAGGCATTTACTTATAAAGATGTTGTAAAAGAAAAGATTAAATTATTAATTAGAGATATATTAAAAAATAATCATTCTGATTTTGATAAAAAAGAAATATTATCAAATGATTATTTATTAAATATGCTATTTATTTTACAAAATCCTAATAGTATATTTCAGTTTTGTGAAAACTTTAAAATTCCTTCTTCTATTGTAGATGAATCGACATTTAAATTTTCCAAAGAAATATCTTTAAAAACATTTAGTATGTTAAATTATTATATTGGTAGTGATAAAGAAGTTAAGCTATATTATGAAGATAGAGAATTTTTAATTAGTCAAGATTTTTATAATTTATATCATTTAATTAGTAATAATGTCTATTTAAAAGACAGAGAAAATTTAATTAGTGATGATGCTAAAGATGCTTATTATTCTAAACCGGAAAATTTCTTTTTTATGCCAGAGGACATTACAGAAATTGTTGTAGATGATAATTTGGATGACTCCATTAGTAAGAGAATTTTAGAGGGCATTAGAAGAGATGCACAAGATAAAGAA
The DNA here is from genome assembly GCA_947601485.1 of uncultured Bacilli bacterium. Classification (GTDB taxonomy): domain Bacteria; phylum Bacillota_I; class Bacilli_A; order RF39; family UBA660; genus SIG200. The sequence goes on along the minus strand of CANQGF010000005.1, from coordinate 10,416 downwards.
GTAGTAATGCCTAAAACTTTAAAAAGAATAAATGGTGATATATTTAAAGGAACATCGATAAATGGTTTAATTTTAAATGAAGGATTAGAAAAAATAGATTTAAATATGTTACAAAAGCAAAATATTTCTTCACTTACTATACCATCAACAGTTAAAGAAGTAACTGGTAAAGATGAAGATAAATTAAGTAATATTACTTTAAACAATTACGATTCAAATAATTATGGCATTTTATATTCTATTTTAGATAATTATATAAAGCCTTATACGAGAAATTGTTTGTTACTTAAAATCTTTACCAATTTAAGTTCTATAACTTTTCATTATGATGAAATAGATGAAGATATCATTTGTGATATTAATCCTAAAAGTTTAGCTGAATTAAATGTTAATAAATGGGATTCAGAAGAGTTAGCTAAAAAAAGAGCTATAGAAGATTTAATTGCTGATATCAATAAAAATTTACGAACTTCAATCAATCGAGGAAGATAAAAATTAATTCACATTTTGATGTGAATTTTTTTTTGAAAAAAAGGAAATCGAAGAAAAAAGTTCTATATATATAGTAGGAGGATAAAAATGTTATCAATTAATGAAACCCTACTAAATAATATTATTGAAGAGATGGAAAAGAATAATCAAATAACGGAAATATATTTAGCCTCTAAATATTTTTATAGTGAAAGAACTATTAGAAGATATATTAATATTTTAAAAAAGAAGAAAAAAATCATCTTAATAGGAACTGGTAAAAAAAGGTGTTGGAAAGTATATAAGTAGTGTTTAGATAAAAAATATGATATAATTAGTATTGTTTTAGGAGGTTACTTATGAAAGTTATATTACTTCAAGATGTTAAAGGAAAAGGAAAAAAAGATGATATTATTGTAGTTAGTGATGGTTATGGTAATAACTTTTTAATTAAAAATAAATTAGGTGTTTTATATACTTCTGGTAGTAAGAAAGTATTAGATAAAGAAATTAGCAAAAGAAAAGAAGAAGAAGATAATTTAGTAAGTGAATTAGAAAAAATAAAAAATAAATTAGAAAATAAAAATATTAAGTTTAAAGTAGCCACAGGAACAAATGATAAAGTTTTTGGTAATATTTCATCTAAAGCTATTTGTGATGAACTTAAAAAAATGGGTTATAATATTGATAAAAAATGTTTAAAGATTGATAATTCTTTAGATACTTTAGGAACACATAAAATATTAGTAGAATTACACAAAAGAGTTAAATTTAATATAAATATAATTTTAGAAAAGTAGGTGGTAGTTATGGCAAGAACAATGCCTTCCAACAAAGAAGCTGAAATGAGCATTTTAGGGGTAATGTTTATTGATAACACTTTAGCTGATACAATATGTGATACAGTTAATGTTGATATGTTCTATGATGAACGTAATAAATTTTTATTTGAAGCTATATCTAATCTTCATGATAGTCATTTACCTATTAATGTAGGGATGGTTAAAGAAGAACTTGATAAAAAGAAAAGACTTAATCAAATTGGAGGATTATCTTATATTAGCGAAGTTGTTGATTCTGTAGAAACTAAAGCTAATTTAGATTATTATCTTGCTATATTAAAAGATACCGCGACTAGAAGAAATTTAATTAATGCCGCAACAGAAATAGTTAATGAAAGTTATGAAGAAGAAGATTTACCAAGTCTACTTGATAATGCTGAACGTAATATTTTAAATGTGGTAAAAACTAGAGAAGTTAAAGATTTTGTTCCGATTGGAGAAATATTAAGAAGAGCTCAAGCTAAATTAGAAGAACTTGCTAAAAATAAAAAATTAATAACCGGAGTAGAAACAGGATTCTATGATTTTGATAAAATAACTACGGGGTTTCAACCGGGAGAACTAATTATTTTAGCGGCTCGTCCTGGTATGGGAAAAACTGCTCTTGCTTTAAATATGGCTACTTATGCTGCGACTAAAACCCAAAAAGCAGTTGCTATTTTTAATTTGGAAATGTCATCAGAACAAATTGTAAATAGAATTATTAGTGCTCAAGGAGGTATTGAAGGTTATAAACTTCAAACAGGAGCTATGGGTGAAAGAGATTGGAAACGTTATAATGAAGCAATGAATGCTCTAGCTTCTACTAATTTATACATTGAAGATAATTTAAACCTTACTTTAGGTGATATTAAAGCTAAATGTCGAAGACTTGCAAATATGGCTGAAGGTTTAGGATTAGTAGTAATTGATTACTTACAACTTGTTACCACTGGTAATAAAAAAGTTGAATCAAGACAAGTTGAAGTATCAGAAATTTCAAGAAATTTAAAAACAATGGCTCTTGAATTAAATGTGCCTGTTATAGCTTGTGCCCAATTAAATCGTAGTAGTGTTAATAATAAAAGAGAAAATAATACACCAGTTTTAACCGATTTAAGAGAGTCAGGTTCTATTGAACAAGATGCCGATTTAGTTTTATTTATTAACCGAGCTGATTATCATGAAGCTAAAAAAGATCAAAAAGAAAAAATCGTGCCAGCTGATTTAATTATTGCTAAACATCGTAAGGGGAGTCTTGGGACAGTTCCATTATTGTTTGAACTTAATATGAGTGCTTTTAGAAGTGTAGCACCTAGTATAGAGGAAGCGTAGAAATGAAGTTAAAAGATAAAGTAGTAACATTTGTTATTTGTTTAATAATTATCACTTTTTACTTTGTAATTAATATCTATAAAGATAATTATAATAATGAAGTAAAACATATATATAATATTTATATTAATGGTGATGTTATCGGGGCAATAACTAATGAAGATGAATTATATAATATAATTAATGAAAAACAATCTTCAATTAAAGAAAAATATCATGTTGATAATGTTTATCCCCCTGAAAATTTAAAAATAGTTGAAAATTATGCTTATAATACTAATACTAGTAGTATTGATGACATATATGCTAAAATTGAGAAATTGCAAGATTTTACTATTTTAGGTTATGAAGTTACTTTTTCAGCTTATGAGGGAACTAATTCATCAGGTGAAGATGACGATACTGATAATAGTCATGAAGCTTTTAGTATCTATATTTTAGATAAAAAAGTTTTAGAAGATGCTTTAAATGATTTTATTTTACCATTTGTTGATGACGAAAGTTATCAAAATTATTTAAAGGGAACTCAAAAAACACTTGATGAGATTGGTACTATTTATGAAAAATTAGATATTTTAGAAGATATAACAATAAGGCAAAAATATATTAGCATTAATGAAAAAATTTATGAAAAAAGTGATGAATTAACAAGAGATTTATTATTTGGTTTTGATTATGATGAAAAAAGTTATACTGTTAAAGAAGGAGATACTATTGCATCCATTGCTAAAGCTAATAAATTAAATAATAAAGAATTTTTAATAGCTAATCCTGAATATACTAGTGAAAATGCGCTTTTAACTATTGGTGATAAAGTTAACATTACCTTAATTAACCCCGAAATTTCTTTCTCAACTGTCGTTTTAGAAATGGCTGAAACTGAAGAAACTTATGGTACAGTTATTGAAAGAGATTCATCTAAATCATCAAGTTATGAAGAAATAAAATTCCCTGGTGTTACGGGCTTATCTTTACAAACTAAAAGATATAATGTAGTTAATGGTGAAACTATGAGTGATGTTGAATTAATTGGTACACCAACAGTTATTAGAGAAAAAATTGATCGTATTGTAGTCAAAGGTAAACAACAAGAAAGTACCGGATGGGGTCAACAAACAGAAACCTACATTGGCTCCGGTTGGATTTGGCCCACTGAAGTTCCATATACTGTTACTAGTAATTACGAATGGCGTTGGGGAAAAATGCACAACGGAATGGATATTTCAGGTACACCAGCTGATTCTCATATTATCGCTGCCAATGATGGTGTAGTAGTTGAGGTTAATACATCATGTAAGAGTTATGCTGGATCTCACCTTTCTGATCGTTGTGGACATGGTTATGGTAATTATGTTGTTATTAATCATGGTAATAATATTTATACCCTTTATGGCCATTTGTTACAAAATGTTTTAGTTAAAGTTGGTGATACGGTTTCCATGGGTGATTATTTAGGATTCATGGGTAACAGCGGATCAACAACTGGTCGTCACTTACACTTTGGTTATTCGATTGGGGATCCTATAAATGGTGGAACATTTAGAGATCCATGGGAGTTGTATCGTAAATGAAAGCCTGTATATTAGCAAGTGGTTCTAAAGGTAATGTTACCTATGTAGAAACCAAAAATCATAAAATTTTAATTGATATGGGTAAAAATAAAAAATATATAACCGATTCTTTAAAAAGTATTGGGGTTGATCCTAAAGAAATTGATATTATTTTAATAAGTCATACCCATAATGATCATATATCGGCTTTAGATACTTTTATTAAAAGTATCAAAGCTACAGTATGTATGCCAAAAGAAATGTTTGCCTCCCTAGAAAGTTTACAAAATTATGAACATATTAAAATCTACGATGATGAAATTAATTTTTCTGATTTAAAAATATATGCAATTAAATCAAGCCATGATGCCGTGGCATCTCGTAATTTCATCATCGAAGAAGACGGTGTATCTCTTGTACAAATAACCGATACGGGTTATATTAAAAGTAAATATTTTAATTTACTTAAAAATCGTGATATTTATTTTATTGAAAGTAATCATGATGTTGAAATGCTTACTCATGGACCATATCCTGATTGGCTTAAAAGAAGAATATTAAGTGATGAAGGCCATTTATCAAATGAAGCAACTGGTTTTTATCTATCCAAATTAATTGGTGATAAAACAAAAAAAGTCTATTTAATGCACTTGAGTGAAGAAAATAATCGTCCTGATGTAGCTTTAAAAACCGTTAAAAAAACTTTAAAGGAATATGAAATTTCTTTTGATAATATAGAATGTGCTAAACAAAATGAAATTAGCGAAGTGATGTATTTATGATTAAGATAATATGTGTTGGTAAAATTAAAGAGAATTATTTAAATGAATTAATTAATGATTATCAAAAAAGAATAAATAAATATCATAAATTAGAAATTATTGAAGTTAAAGATAATGATAATTTTCAAATGGAAACAAGTAATTTATTAAAAGTAATTAATCCTAAAGATTATAATATTGCTCTATCAATTAATGGATTAACTTTTGATAGTTTATCTTTTTCCCATCACATAGAAGAATTATTTATTCATCATAGTAATATTGCTTTTATAATTGGAGGATCTAATGGTCTAGATCAAAGTATTTTAGATTTATGCCATGAAAAGATTAGCTTTTCTAATCTAACTTTTCCGCATGGATTATTTAGAGGTATTTTATTAGAGCAAATATATCGTTCATTTAAAATAATGAATAATGAATCATATCATAAGTAGGAGTATAAAATGATTGGAAATGATTGGGATAATATTTTAAAAGTAATTGAAGAAAGTGAGGGCTTTAAAAAATTTTTACAAGTAGTTAATAATAAATATAATGAAACTATTTGTTATCCCCCTAAAAATTTAATTTTTAATGCTTTAAAATTAACTAGTTATGAAAATGTTAAAGTTGTTATTGTGGGTCAAGATCCATATCATGGTGAAGGAGAAGCCCATGGACTTTCTTTTAGTGTTCAAAAAGGCATTAAAATTCCGCCATCTTTACAAAATATTTATAAAGAATTAAATAGTGATCTAGGTATTCCTATTTCTTCATCAGGTGATTTAACTAAATGGGCTAAAGAGGGAGTGTTAATGCTTAATGCTGTTTTAACAGTAGAAAAAGATAAGCCTGCCTCTCATCGTGGTCTTGGTTGGGAATTACTTACTGATTACATAATTAAATCAATAAATGCTAAAGAAACCCCAGTTGTCTTTATTTTATGGGGAGCCTTTGCTAAAGAAAAAAAGAAATATATTACTAATCCCAAACATCTAGTTATTGAATCTGCTCATCCTTCTCCTTTTTCAGCATCTTATGGTTTCTTTGGCTCAAAACCTTTTTCCAAAACTAATAATTTCTTAATTAAAAATAACATAAAACCTATTGATTGGCGTATTGAATAAAAAAATCTCTTAAGCTTATATAACTTAAGAGATTTTTTTATTCTTCATTTTCTTCAGTTTTATCATTATTATATAAAGTAACTACTTTATAATTAGATATTTTACCTATTATATTATAAGGGAATAATTTTATTAATTTATTATTTAAAATAGCATTTTCATTATAAATATTTTTAGCTGATACAATTAATTCATCTAATTCCCTTAATGTTTGTCTTTTCTTATTAAAATCACTATCTTTAGATAATTTAGTATAATCTCGAGCAAGATTACTAATTAATTTAGAAGCTTCATCTAATTTTAAATCTTTCTCCATATTGGTTATTTTTTTATTCTTTATTTCTATATATTCTTTTAAATATTCTTTTTTATCATCTATTTTTTTAATATTAGTATTTATATCGATAATAGTATCTAATTTTTTATCTAAATTGCTAATAATTATTTCTTCTGCTCGTTCTATTTTAGTATTATATTTTTTAAATTTAGTAATTCCTATAAAATATATAAAAACTAATATTGATATAATTAATAATAAAATAACTAGTGCTATTATCATTTATTTAGCCTCCCTTTTTAACTTCTTACCTATATCTTTACCAAATATATTATTAAATTCTTTTTTATTATATAAATAATAGATTATTAATAAAATTAATCCTATAATACCAATTAATAATATTAGTAATAATCTACTTTGAACATTATTAATTATAACACAAGATATTAAAGATAAAAATATCATTACTAAATAAATTATTATTAATTTAGGTAATTTATTATATATAATATGATAGTCTAAATTTAGTTCTTTTTTTAAGGCAATAAATGGAATTAATAAAGATATTATATAACCAATTAAAGTAGCCGTAATGGCTCCATAATATGGATATAAATTTAAATAATTAAATAAATACATTAAAGGAACATCTAAGGCTAAATTAATACCTAAACCTAATATAACTGATGTATAGATTAATTTGGTTTTGCCTAATCCTTGTAAGCCATTACTAATCATAATATATAAAGCATCAAATGATGCAACTAAAATGGAATATCTAATAATACTAGGTCCATAGGTATTATTACTTCCAAAGAAAATTAACCAAACTTTACTTGCAAAGATACTAATAAAGATAGCTAGTGGTAATGCTATATATAGAAATATTTGTATTACTTTAATAAAACTATTTTTAATACCTTCTATATTGTTTTTAGCTTTTTCTTTAGCAATGTTTGGTACTAAACTAATGGCAAGTCCTGTTGCAATACTCGTGATAATAGTATTTATTTTAACTCCCCAAGTAGTAAATACACTACTAATGGCATCAATATCATGACCGTTAAAGCCAATATTAAAAAGGGTTCTATTTAATAAAATCATATCAGTAGTATTATATAAATTATTAGCTATATTTATAAAAACAAAAGGAATAGCATAAATAATCATCTTTTTAATAATAACTATTTTATCATTTTTATTTAAAACTTTATCATATTTTTTATTATCTTTAATTTTAAATAATTTAAATGTTAAATAAATATATGCTATGATAGCTCCAACTGCGGCAGCATAACAAGCAACGCCAATAGCACTTTTAATATCTAATTTAAAAACATATAAAACTAAATAACTACCTAATAATACAACAATAATTCTTATTATTTGCTCAATAATTTGACTAATAGATGGAGCACTAATATAACCATGACCTTGTAAGTAACCTCTTGATACCGATAGAAGGGGAACTACTAAAATAGCAAAAGAGATAGCTTTAATAACATAAGTAACATCACTAATAGTATTACCTTCTATTTTGTTACCAATTATTAAAGTAGCTAAATCTTTAGCAAAAAAGAAACAAATTAAGAAAGAAATAATAGAAAATATTAAAATAATAAAATTAGTTGATTTAAATAAAAATTTCTTTTCTTGATATTTTCCTTGTTCATTAAATTCACTAACAAGTTTACTCATAGCAAGCGGAATCCCTGCACTAGAAATTATTAAAAATAAATTATATATATTATATGCATAACCATATAAAGCTCCCCCAGAACTTCCTACCATACTGTTAAAAGGAATAGCATATATAATACCTAAAAATTTAGTAAAAAAAATTGCTATAATAGCTATTATTGCGCCATCAATAAATCCACTCTTTTTCATTTCTACACCTTAACTATATTATATTTTATTTTCTCAATATTTTACAAGTCCTTTAGTCTAATTTGCTTTTAGGATACATTTTTCTTTCATCAGTACGACATACTAAATAATCTAAACTAACATTATAATAGTCAGCTAAAATACATAATTTATCTATGGGTATTAATCTTACACCTAATTCATATTTTGAATATTGTTGTTGAGTGGTGTGAAGAATTTCAGCTAGTTTTTTTTGAGAAATATCTCGATCTTCTCTTATTTCTTTTAATCTTAATATTTGCATATAAACTTCCTTTCATATTTTATGATTGCATACATCTAATAAGATGTATTGACTTAAAGTCTAAATGGATGTAAAATAGTATTACATAATACATCCAAATAGATGTAAGCAAAAGGAGTAAAGTTATGAGAAGTAAGAAGAAATATTTATATTTAACTCTTGTGTTGTTAATAGTATTAACATTATTTGTAATAATTAAACCAAATAAAAAACAAGAAGTTAACGTTATTAGTGAAGAAAAGGAACAGAATAGTTTTGCCATTTATAAACAAGATGCATCCGGTAATTATGTAATATCTAATGATACATCATTTCCTACTAAAGGTTACATTCTTAATATGGACAAAACTAAATGTTTTGATTCTAATAATAATGGAATATCTAATAATATCGTAAGTCAAAGTTTAGATGGTAAAATAACATTGCAAGCTACCCAAGCATCATATTGTGATTTGTATTTTACCAAAGATGATGATGTACCAGAAGTAACTACCTTTAGTATAACCGGAACCAAAGAAAATAATGAAACCTTAAATAGTGGTTACACACATAAAGTAAATGTAACATACAACATAGGATGGACAGCGAGTGATGTAGTAAGTTATTGTATAAGTACAAGTCAAAGCTCATGTAATGGAAGTTGGGTAAATGTAAGTGGTACAAATGTCAGTCCAACAGAACCAGTGTTAGATAGTACAGAAGGTAAAAAAACAAAATATGCTTTTCTAAAAGATAAAGCGAATAATATATCAGTAGGTAAAGAAGCATCCATAACATTAGATTTAAATAACCCAACAGTAAGTAATGTAACATATAAAAGTAAAGATACAAGTAGTATCACAGTCAATGTAACAGGAAGTGATGAAACGACAGGAAGTGGTATAGTCAAATATGAATGTAGTGCCAAAGAAAAAGGTGTGTGGTTTACCCAAGTTGGAGATACATGTACAGTAACAGGACTAAATGATGGAACAGAGTATACTATTGAAGGAAGAGTAACTGATGCATCAGGAAGAGTATCAACAAATAGTGTAAGTACAACCCAAAGTACAGAAGCGGCATATAGTTGTTCAGCTGGAGAAGAATTAGTGCAAGATGCTCAAAAAGGCTCATCCTCTGGAGGATATATATGTAAAGCTAGCGCATCAAGTAAAGGATGGTATAATACAACTACATATTATACATGTAGCGAATCTAGTGTTCATTATAGTACTAAATCAGCGGCTGAATCTGCTTGCAATAATGCTAAAACAGGAAACTGTTCGAGTAAATCTAGTGGATATAAGTGTATCTTGGATGGTGGAACTTATTCTACCGAAATTGAAGCTGCCCAACAATGCGAATCCTCGGGATATACATTTTTATGTCAATTTTTTATAAGGGGTGTTTGGGAATGTTTTCGCTGTAAATCAGGGAGTTGCGAGCAAAAACCAGCTGGTGTTGAATTTGAGGAAAAAAGCGAATGTGAGGTTGACTGTAATGCTCGAAAGTACGTTGATGGCGTGAATGTCTATGTCTGTGATCTTACTGGATTGGAATTTGAAGACTCCCTCGGATGTCGGCAAAACTGTTATAGTTCAGGCTCGGTTTCCTCGGGGACAAGTTCTGAATATTATTGTCCTTCCGGTTGGTATGCTTATTCTGGAAGTGGGAGTTCTCTCCAATGTTATCGTGCAGCAACTAAAGGTTAATAACTTGACAAGGAAAAGTCATAAAAACCATCATAAACTTAATCCTGGAAAAGATATATTTGAAAGTATATCTTTTCTTTTTGATGTAATTTTTTTAAACAAATTTCATTCAAAAAGAAGGAAATCGGTCTTTAAGCGCGATATATATTAGTAGAGGGAGTAAAACTTCCTACTATTAAAATGAAACGGAGGTGAGGTAAAATATGA
>CANQGF010000004.1 GCA_947601485.1 uncultured Bacilli bacterium | reverse complement strand
ACCTGTTGGGCCAGTAGCTCCCTCTGGACCGGTTGGACCTTCAACGCCTTGTATTCCTTGTGGACCAGTAGCTCCAGTTTCACCAATCGGACCTGTTGGACCGGTTGCACCTTCTGGACCTGTTGGACCGGTAGCTCCCTCTGGACCGGTTGGACCTTCAACGCCTTGTATTCCTTGTGGACCAGTAGCTCCTGTCGCACCAGTGGCTCCTATTGGTCCTTCAATACCTTGAACTCCTTGAATTCCTTGTGGACCGGTAGCTCCTGCTGGACCAGTTGGGCCTGTCGGGCCGGTAGCGCCTTGAGGAATAGTTAAATTTAAAATAAAATTAGGATATGCACCGGTTATGCTAGCAGCTGCTGCACTACCAGGTGCTCCTGTCGTTACTGTACCTATAGTAAATGTCACGTTACTTGGAACAACATTTTGAGCTAGACAACAACATCCTGTTGGACGATAATTTTTGTTAAAATTAGCAATTATGCATCTTGCTCGTTCAACGTTATTCATTTTTCCCTCCCCCTAGTATAAATTATGAGGGAAAATATAAATTGCAAAGTTTAAACGTCTAATTAAGAGTTCATTTTTAATTTTTGATAATTTTTAGCAAAAGAAATTAAAAAACTATCGATTTCTTCTTTAGTAGTTAAATGTGAAATACTAATACGAATGCTACTTTTACTTCTATTCATGTCTTTAGTAATTTCATAAACAGCTTCTGAATAACTATTATCATCACTACAAGCTGTTTTAGTTGATACATAAATATCATCTTCTTCTAAAGCATGCATCATAGTTTCTGATTTTATTCCCAAAATACTAATATTTAAAATATGTGGAATACTATAATCATTACTATTAATAACAACAAAAGAATATTTTTTTAAATTTTCTCTTAAATAATCATTAAGCATTTTGACATATTCATACTTTTGATCAAAGTTCTCCATTTGCAAGCGTAAAGCTTTTGCTATAGAAACAATTAAAGGATGAGCTGGAGTACCACTTCGATAAATAGTAGTTGATTTACCTCCATGAATTAAAGGTTCTAAAGATATTTTTTCTTTTTTTATTAAGACACTAATTCCTTTTAATCCATAAATTTTATGCGCTGAAAAACTAGCTAAATCGACATTTGTTAAATCGATATTAACTTTACCTATACTTTGCGTTAAATCTACATGAAAAAAACATGAATAATTTTTTAATAAATCAGCAATTTCAGCGATTGGTTCTTTAATACCTAATTCACTATTTACTGCAGTTATAGAAACTAATATTGTATCATTTCTAATTAATTTTTTTAAATCTTCTAAATCAACTATACCATATTCATTTGTCTTAACATAAGATATCTCATAACCACACTTCTCTAAAAATCTCATCGTTTCTGTAACTGATGAATGTTCAAATTTAGTGGTTATGATATGCTTACCTCTATTTTGATATTTAAAAGCAATTCCTTTTATTGCTAAATTATTAGACTCTGATGAACTACTTGTATAAATAATTTCATCATTTTTTACATGAAGAATACTAGCAATTTGACTAGTTGCTGAATTAATTAATTTATCAATATTTATACCTAATTTGTGTAAACTATTAGCGTTACCAACAAAATCTAAACAAGCTTTATTATAACTATCTAATACTTCTTTATTAACTGGGGTTGTAGCACTATAATCTAAATATATCATTTTTTCTCATCTCCAGTTTAGTATAGCATAACCCATAAAAAAAGGAAACAAAATGTCTCCTTAACTAACCTTGCTATAAGTACAATCATTATTTAAAGTTTTAGTATAATAAGTCCTTAAAGTACTATATTTATTAAAAATATTTTCACCATATTTATTATATAAATCGATATTATTTAATTTACTTGTAATACTAATTTGTCTATTTACATCATCAAAAGTAATATTATCACTCGTTACATTATTAACGACAACACTTCCACTTGTATTATAAGTTTTAACATAACTAGAATATTCAACTTGATCACTAAATGTAAAAGTATATATTTCAAATCCTAGACCACTATAAATATTACTATTTTGATCTTTATTATAAGAAATACCAAATCTATTGCTTACAACATAAGTTGCTGATGAATTAGGAACTGTTTGCGCTTTATTAGAGCATGTTAGATAACCTTTTATTTCATAATTTACTACATATAACTTGCCTTTAATTTCAAATGATTTATTTTCAGTATTAGTGGCAGTTATCGAAACTTCATATTCACCAACATTTCTTAAATCTTGTTGAACAGCATCTTTATCTGTAAATTTATATGTATAATTTGGTGAAGGACTTTTCAAAAATTCATCAACTGTTAATTTTTGATTTTTTACTTTAATGACATCAACTAAAGAATTTTCTAATTGATGATTATCAAGAACTTTAACATTACCTGTTTTGGAAACACTTCCACAAGTTACAGTAAATTCATAAGTACCAGCTCTAGTAGTATTTATTTTTGATAAATCAAATTTACAATTCTCAATATTCATTCCTTTAACTGTGGCAAAACTACTTCGACCAGGTAAAGTATCACCAACATAGACCTCTAAATTATTTAATGTTATATCTACATTCCTACTTCCTGCTGATCTAGTTACTTTTAAAATAATATAAGTACCAATTCCAACAGCAAGAATAGCAATAATAACAATAGCAATAAATACTAACTTGTTTTTATCATTTATTATTTCAGTAAAGAAAGTTTTAATATCAAATTTATTATTTGGTTTAGATGGTGTTTGATAATTCATAGTATTATTAGGATTTTCTATTCCAAAAAATTCACTAGAATAATTATTGTTAGCATTATTGTTTAAATCATTATTTAAATTACCATTTAAACTATTAGAATCATTACTATAACTATTTAAATCAGTTTGTAAACTATCTTGATTACTAAAACCTAAATCATTAGGATTTGGATTTGGCATTTGATTATTAGTTGAATTAAAAAATTGTCCGCCTTCTTTAATTCCATCATTATAAACAGCACTGTAACTATTAGGGTCACCATTATTACTCATATAGTTATTAGAATAAGCGGTATTATCAAATTCCGATCCGTTATAATTGTCTTGGTTATTGTTCATAAAATTCATGCCCCTTCTACAACTTTCGTATCATATAAAAATTATACCTTTAATTAAACAATTTTTCAACTAATTTTTTAAATTCTTCCCCTCTTGTTTCAAAACGATCATATTGATCCCAAGAAGCACTGCCAGGTGAGAGTAAAACCACATCATTATCTTTAACATTTTTTTGAATTTGCGTCATTGCCTTATCTAAAGTATAACATTTAAGACAAGGAACATTATTTTCTTTAGCATATTCATCTATACGATCAGTAATTTCTCCAATAGCGTAAATACATTTTACTTTTTTTATTTCATTATCTAATTCATGAAAATCTTGCATTCTTTCTTTTCCACCTAAAATTAAATGGACATTTTCTTTCATTGTTTTAAGGGCAATTAAAGTACTGGTTGGATTTGTAGATTTTGAATCATTATAAAATTTTGCCTTACTTTTGGATTCAACAATTTCAATACGATGTTCTACTCCTTTAAATTCTTTAAAATATTTCTTTATTATATCTTTATCAAAAGCAAATTCCCTTAAAGCTAATAAACATGCTAAAATATTTTCATAATTATGATTGCCTTGTATTTTGATTTCATCTAAATTTAATATTTTTTCTTTATTAACAAAAATACCTTCTTCATTGTAATAATTATTTTCATCATTAAAATATATTTTATGAGATAAGATATCCCTAGTTAATTCAAGTGAATCTTGATTATAATTATTGATAATAGCTAAATCACTACTTGTATGGTGATTAAATATTTTCTTTTTAACATTTTTATAATTTTCATAATTACCATGAAAATCTAGATGAGTTGGACAAAGATTAGTAAGTATACTAATATCAGTTTTAAAATCAGTTAAATCATTTAATTGATGATCGGATATTTCTAAAACTAAAGTATCGCCTTCTTTAACACTATTTAATATCTCACATAAAGGAAACCCAATATTGCCTCCTAAAATGGCACTTACACCATGTAATTTCAATAATTCATATAACATGGTTGTTGTGGTAGTTTTACCATTTGAGCCAGTAATACCAATAATTTTAACATTTTTAGGTAAATAGTGATATGCTACTTCCATTTCATTGACAATTTTAATATTGAGTTCTTTAGCTTTTTTAACACATGGATGAAAAGGCTCAATTCCTGGTGATTTAATTAAAAGATCAAAAGATTCATCTAATATTTCAGTTGCATCAGGGCTTTGTTTAAAAATAACATTTAATTTTTGAAATTCAGAAATTTTTTCTTCATCAGGCATATTTTTATCACATGCTACTATGGTATTATTACCTGCCAATAATTTAATAACGTGATAGCCACTTTTGCCTAAACCTAAAACCAATATTTTTTTATCATTTAACATATAATCACTCTTTTCTAATTAATTATATACTTTTTTTCTTTAAAAAAGCAATAAATATCACATAAAAAGAGCCTTAAGCTCCCTTATATAAAAGTTACTTCTTTTTTTTCAGTAAATTTTTCCATAATGCCATCACTTTCCGGAATAAGCATTACTTTTTTAAATCTTAATGTTTTAGGAACATCAATTAATCTTTGATTAGATGACCCCCTAAATAAAAGATTCAAATCCTTTAATTCATTTACAAATAAACCATCAACTAAAACATCTAAATATTGTAAAAGTTCTAAATATTTAGGATTTTTTTCTCCCATTTTTAAAATATCTTCATATAGAAAACCAGTATAACACCATACATTTAAACCAAGACTTTTAGCATATTTACTAATTTCAACGATAGGTTCTATTTGATATAGAGGATCTCCTCCACTTAATGTAATTCCATCTTGATTTTTTAAATTTTTTATTTCTTCTTTTATTTCATCAACTGAAAAATCACAACCACCTTCAAAATTATGTGTTTGAGGATTTTGACAAAAAGGACAATTATGAGAACATCCTTGAGTCCAAATAACTGTCCTTACCCCAAAACCATCAACAACACTATCCATTTGAAGTGGTGCTGCTAGTCTAATTGTCATTTTTTATTTTACTCCTTAAGCTGCTTTTTCTTCTGAATTTAAAGTATGTTTAACTCGATCATGTTCTTCGGCTTTTTTCGCATTATTAAATCTATCTAAAGTACCTACTAAATAACCAGTAATACGACGAATTCTTTCAAATCCTACTCCTTCACCAACTAATTTTTTTGTTTTTGTTGCTTCCATAAATATTTCCTCCTCCTTATTTTTTATATTTTATATTAGCATACATATTTTTTATTATTTACAATCGATGCCACATTCTAAATGATTAATAGTTTCAACTGGAACCCCTTCAAAATCACGTCTACCACAGCGTGGACAAACATCATTAATGACTCCTACATAGCCACAAACTGGATCTCTATCAACTGGATGGTTAATTGCGCCATAACCAATATCTTTATCATGCATCACACGTACAATCTTCTCAAATGCTTCTACATTATTTGCGGTATCACCATCAATTTCAATATAAGAAATATGACCAGCATTTGTAAGACGATGATATTTACCTTCAACATCTAATTTATGTTCGATTGAAGTATGATAATAAACTGGTACATGGAATGAATTAGTATAATATTCACGATCCGTTACACCTTTAATCTTGCCATAAATTGAACGGTCAATTCCTACAAATCTACCACTCAAGCCTTCTGCTGGAGTTGCAAGACAAGTGAAATTCAATTTTAATTCTTGACTATATTCATCACATTTTTTTCTCATATGACTAATAATTTCTAAACCTAATTTTTGCGCTTTTTCTGATTCACCATGATGTTCACCAATTAAAGCTTTAAGACATTCAGCAAGACCAATAAAACCAATAGACAATGTTCCATGTTTTAATACTTTTCTAATTTTTTGTCCTGGCTCAAGTTTTTCTGAATCTAACCAAACATGAGCTCCAAGTAAGAATTTAAAGTTTTCGACACCCTTACTACATTGAACATCGAATCTTTGTAAAAGTTGTCCTTTACATAAATCAAGTAATTCATCAAGTTCTTCATAAAAGCCTTTCATATCAGCTTTATCTCTTTCGCCTAAAGCAATACCATGTTTAATACCTATTCTTGGTAAATTAATGGTTGTAAATGATAAGTTTCCTCTTCCTGGTGTAATTTCTTTATCTGGATAACAAACATTACCAATTACTCTTGTTCTACAACCCATGTATCCAACTTCTGTTTTTGGATCTCCTGCTTTTAAATATGGTTTATTAAATGAAGAATCCAAGAATGAGAAATTAGGGAATAATCTTTTAGCAGATACTTTACAAGCTAAATGGAATAAATCATAGTTTGGATCACCAACGTTATAACTAACTCCCTCTTTTAATTTGAAAATAGAAATTGGGAAAATTGGTGTTTCACCATTACCAAGACCAGCATCAGTTGCTAATAAGAAATTTTTAATAACCATTCTTCCTTCAGGAGATGTATCAGTACCAAAGTTAACTGATGAGAATGGAACTTGAGCTCCTGCTCTACTATGCATTGTATTTAAATTATGGATAAATGCTTCCATAGCTTGATAAGTTATGCGGTCAGTTTTAGCTAATGCTTTATCATAACCTTTAACAAACATTTCTTCTAATCTTTCACTAGTTATAAAATCTTTAAATACTTCTTTAGGATCAAATTCTATTGTTGTTAGATTAGTAATAATATTAGCTACATCATCAAAATTTATTTCTCCTAAAAAGCCTTCTAAATCAAGATAATCATAAGTCATTTGTTTTAATTGCTTTTTAAATGTTTTTAAAACGCCTGGAGCCATATAATAATCAAACATTGGAATACTTTGTCCACCATGTTGATCATTTTGATTAGCTTGAATACATATAGCTGCTAAAGCTGTATAACTCATAATATCATTAGGACATCTTAAATATCCGTGTCCTGTTGAAAAACCATTTTTAAATAATTTATCTAAATCAATTTGGTTACAAGTTGTTGTACCCATAGCCCAGAAGTCTAAATCATGAATATGAATGGCTCCTTCATCATGAGCTCTTGCGTATTTAGCATCCATTAAATAAGCTTTAGCAAATTCTCTTGACACTGTTGAACCAAAATGTAACATCGTACCCATTGGTCCATCACCATCAACATTAGCATTTTCTCTTTTTGAATTTTCTTCTTTAGCACTTTTAAGACCTAAAGATTCAATCGCTTTAACAAATTTATGTTGTTGTTTAACAACGAATGCATCTCTTGATTGAGCTCTTCTTTCTCTATAACCACTAAATGATTTATAAACCTCTGGATCATCTTTAGCTAAAACTTTTTCAATTATATCTTGAATTTCTTCAATTCCAATAGTTTTACGATCTTGATAATCACTTTCTATTTTCTTTAAAACTTTTTCATATACTTTATTAACTATTTTTTCATCATAGTCATCGTATACACTATCAAAACCCTTTTTAATTGCGATTGCTACTTTAGTGCCATTAAAAGGGACTCTTTGTCCACTTCTTTTCACAACCACAATATCATTTAACACATCTTCTTTTATCATACTACCTCCTACATATTACAAACTCATTATAATGATAATTAATTATATGTGCAATGTTTTTTTTTATATTTTTTTTGAAATTGTAAAACGAACTTTTATGATTTTTAATTTTTTTTGAATAAAAAAACATTTCTTTTAAGATTTTATGGGACTCTTTTTTAAAGAACAATTTTTAAATTTTTTTTGTTCGTTTTACAACTCGAATTTTGTTAAACATTGTCAATACATTTAAGAAGTCCTTGATTATTAAGTATTGCTATAAATTTTAAAGAATATTATAATAAAGAAAAGGCGTGATATAATGAAAAATAAAAAAATTCACTTTATAGGTATTGGGGGCATTTCAATGAGTGGAATTGCTATGATTGTTAAAAATATGGGAGCCATAGTAACAGGAAGTGATGCTTCAAATTCTTATAATACTGAAATGTTGCAAGCATCAGGAATACCCGTATTTATCGGGGAAAATGCTGAATTAATTAAGGATGCAGATATCGTCGTATATACTTCCGCTATTAAAGATTATCATAAAGAATTGGTAATGGCCAAAACCCTTCATAAAGAAATTTATGAAAGAGCTAAATTTTTAGGTCTTTTAACTAAAGAATATGAAAATGTAATTTGCATTTCAGGAACTCATGGTAAGAGTACTACCACTGGTATGATATCTAGTTGTTTTATAATTGATGAAAAAAATCCGACCATTCAAATCGGTGCTATTCACCCTTTACTAAATACTAATTATAGAATGGGAAGTAATAAATATTTTATTATGGAATCTTGTGAATATAAAAATAGTTTTTTATCATTTTTTCCAACAAGTGAAGTCATTTTAAACATTGATGATGACCATTTAGACTTCTTTAAAAACATTGATAATATTAAAGCATCTTTTACAAAATTTACTCATCTTTTGCCAGAAAAAGGCCATTTAATTTTAAATAAAGATGATGAAAATACTATGAGTATTAAAACACCAAACAATGTGCAAATTTTAACTTATGGCATAAATAATGAAGCAGATTTAAGAGCTAAAAACATTACATATAACGATTTAGGCCATCCTTCCTTTGATATTTATTATCATAATGAATTATTTGCTCATATTAATTTAAATATTATAGGTATTCATAATGTTTATAATGCTTTAGCTACTACTCTTATTTGTATTATTTATAATTTAAAAAAAGAAAGTATTATAAAAGGATTAGAAACTTATACTGGCGTAAAAAGAAGATTTGAACTTATAGGTAAATACCAAGATAACGTACTTGTTTATGATGATTATGCTCATCACCCAACTGAAATCAAATCAACACTTGATTCAGTTAAAAAGATTAAATGTCATCAAAATTATGCTATCTTTCAATCTCACACTTTTTCAAGAACAAAAGAACATCTAGAAGAATTTGCTGAAGTCTTAAAACATTTTGATAACATTATTATTGCTCCCATTTATCCCGCTAGAGAAATAAATATTTATAATGTTAAAGAAACTGATTTAGTTAATTTAATAAAAAAAGATAATCCTAATGTTTGGTATATTGATTCATTTGATAAAATTGTAGATTTCTTAAAAGAAAAAGTTACTAATAACGATTTAGTTATTACTATCGGCGCAGGTCCAGTTAATGAAGTTGGTTTAAAATTATTAGAAAAAAAAGAAGGAAATTAGTTTTATTTTACTAATTCCCTTTCATTTAGTTTTTCTTTTTCTGAATTTTCTATTTTTCTTAATTCTTCAAATGCTTTCAAAACTAATAATTCCTCAACTATTTTTACAACCTCTGGATTACTTTTTAAACTAGATAAATTAATTAATTCACGAATACTTTCTATCATATGTGTATAAAAATCTATGTCTAGTTCATTTTCTGCTACTCGGTTAGCAAAATATTCACTATTAGAATCGTATGGATAATATCTAGCTTGTTTAGAATTATAATTATAACTATTTATTTTAGCTTTAAATTCTTTTTTTATTGTATTTAACGCTACTAAAACTAACTCTTTATCTTCAATAAACATTGGAGTGTCAATTAAAAGAAAACCATTTTTAGAAAATAATTTTTCAAAAAATTCTCGATTATTCTTTATATCCGGATTTAAATTATTATAATCTAAATTATTAATAGAACATATTTTATTTATAATTGCATTATCTAATAACAAAGTTTTAGAACAGCCATTAATTGCGGCGATTGGATCAATATCCATTACATCTAAAATAAAATTCTTATCATTTCTTAATCTATCACTACAGCATTCTAAAATAAAACTTATCATTAATGTTGGTCCTACAACTAATTTCATAATTTCTTTTACAAATTTTTCACTATCGGTTAATCTAGAACTAGCATATTCAAAATTAAATGGTGATAAAGAAACGGCGTACTTAACAACTTCTTCATCATCTCTTAACTCTTTATTCATAAAACCAAGCATTTTAGATGCAGTAAAAAATGGATTCCCTGATATACGTGATTTTAAAACCTTTATAACAAAATCTTTTGAAGATTTTAAATTTTCACTAACATAGAAAAAGTTAATCGGATTTAAACTAATTGCAAACAAAGCAAATTTTTCATTGTTTCTTAAATCCCAACTAAAATTTTTAAAACTTCCACTATCATTAATTAATAAATTGGTAGCAATATTAATATCTGAACTTACTTCTTTCATTTCAACCTTACCTCCTAATTACCTAATTTTACTTCTTTATAGTATATATCGTAAAATTAGAGTCTAATCCTAATATTTGTAATGCTTCATAAAAAGTCATCAAAACACCCCTTTTTTAATTGGCTTTTATTGTAACACAAGAAATAGTGCTTGTCAAATTTTGTCACCAGACTTTGTTTTTTTAAAATTATACAAAAATTTGACAATATAAACTAAACTAAACAGCCTCTAATAATATTTCTTTTACTTCATCAGTAAGAATACTATATAAATACATCTTTATTTCTTTATCATAAATACTACTTAAATATTTATGATATACTTGCAGTTGATTAATATATTTAGGATTATCAATATTTTTTAATTTATAATCAACTATTTTAATACAATCATCTGATTTAATAATTAAATCAATAATTCCATGATAAGTTACATCATTATCTTGAAAGATAAATTCATGTTCTTTATAT
This sequence comes from uncultured Bacilli bacterium, assembly GCA_947601485.1. Lineage (GTDB taxonomy): Bacteria > Bacillota_I > Bacilli_A > RF39 > UBA660 > SIG200. The sequence goes on along the minus strand of CANQGF010000004.1, from coordinate 42,211 downwards.
AATGTATCTGTATTTTTAATATCTAATTTTTTTATTAGATTTTTTATTTTATCTTGATATGGATTATCGTTACTTATATTAAAGAAATCTGTTTGTTCAAAAGATTTATGGATTTCTAATCCTAAATTAATATTTTCTTTTTCTTCTAAAGTAAGAATTTCTGTTACCTCTTTTGAGGCATGTAATACACTATCTTCTTGACTTTCTATCTTCACATCATGATAATTTATCACTTCATTAGTATTATTACTAAATACATTATTAATATTATTAGTTAAATAGTTTTTAGATATATTTAAATCTGCTAAATTAATATTTTTAATATATTTAGTTAAATTATAATAAATTGAATCTAGAATACTTTTTAGTGAATTATACTTTAACCTAACTGATACATCTACTAAATTTCTATAAGTATCTACATTATCAAGAAGACTAGTTACAATAATAATTTTTTCTTTAGCTCTTGTTAAAGCAACATAAAATAATCTTATTTTTTCTGAAATATCATTTATTAAATATTTATCTTTATATAAATCTTTTAATATACTTACTCCTAGTCCATCTTTAAAGAAAGGGGTAATAATTCCATATTGAAGATCAAATATATATCTTTTCTTTAAATCATCAGTATTGAATTTTTCATCTAAAGAAGCAAAATAACAAATAGAAAATTCAAGTCCTTTTGATTTATGGATATTCATAATTTTAACACCATTATTACCAATCGTCGAACTATATCTAATCTCATCTTTACCATTAATCATTTTCTTTAAATAATTAGCAAATTCCTCAACTGTATAACCCATTTTACTTAAATCACGAGCAATATTTGTTAAATTATCTATTCTTATAATAACCTCTTCAATATTAGAAATAGTAATTAATTGTTCATAAAAATTAAATTTATCTAATATTAAATTAATTAAAGTCAAATTATCTATATTATCTAGATGGTTAGCTATTTCTTGAGCTTTTTTATAAATAATTGTTTCTTTATATGTATGATCTTTAATTATTTTAAATATTTCTTGATCAGTCATATTTCCTAAAAATGAACGTGCAATACTCAAAAATTCATAAGTGAAATCGACATTAAAAGTTTTATTTTTAACATTAACAATAAACGCAATTAAATTCGCTATTAACATAATATCTGTCTCATTAGTAAGTAATTTATCTTCATAAACAGTTAATGGAATACCTAAATATTCAAAGATTTTTTTATATAAGCTAAAACTTTTACCACGATCCATAATTATACAAAAATCGCTATAAGTGGCTTTTCTTAAAGTTTTTAATTCTTTATCATAAACTTGATAATTATTTTGTAATTTATTTATAATATCTCTTCCAATAATAAAAGCTTCAACTTCTCTATTTTTAAATTCTTTTGTATCATTTTGGTAGTTTAAAATTTCTAATTCATAACTTTCATTCATTTTATTTTCATTATAAGAAGTATTTCCAAATTGCATTTGATGATCAACTCTGTAATTAGCGTTACCTATTTCTTCATCCATAATGCTAGAAAATACTTCATTAATCACATTTATGACTTCACTACGAGAACGAAAATTAGCTAATAAATCAATTTTAATTCCCCCATCATTTAAACTATACTTATTATATTTACTTCTAAATATTTCTGGGTTGGCATTTCTAAAACCATAAATAGATTGTTTAATATCACCAACCATATAAACATTATTATTACTAATTAAATTAATAAATTCTTCTTGTAAATCATTTGTATCTTGATATTCATCAACTAAAATTTCTTGATAATAATTTTTTAATTCATGCCTTACTTCCTCATGTTCTTTAAGTAATTTAATAGCCATTATTTCAATATCATTAAATTCATATAAATCATACATTTCTTTAAAATGATTAACTTTTATATAAAATCTTCTGATAATTTCTAAAATAATTTTAAGATATTCTTTATTAATTTCAAAGATTTCCTTAATTTCATTAGTACTATCAAATCTTAAATAATCTTTAATTCTTTTAATAGTATCATCAATTTCTTTTTTGGCATCTTTAATCTCATCACTACCCCTTGGACGTTGGGGAACACTTACATAAATATTTCTTCTCACTTCATCATAAGTAGCGGATTTAATTAATTTTTCTAAAGAAGATTCTAACTTTTCATAATAATCTGAATAAGCTGAATCAGCTATTTTTATCATATTTGTTTCAATACTTAATAAATCTCTTTTAATTAAATTTTCATACTCTTTTATATACTCATCTATTTTTTCGCTACTTAAATAAGTATCTAAATAGTTATTTAAAAAACTTTGTTTATCACTAATTAAATCAATTTTTTTAATTATTTCTAAAATAGCTTCTTTTATTTGGGTATCATTTTTTATAGTTAAATCTTTAATTAATTTTTGAAATAAAGGATTATCTTCTTTATATAATTCATCAAATACTTCATCAATCGTATCATTTTTAATAATATTCATGACACTTTCAGAAATAATACTAACACTTGGAGATATATTAAGTAAATAATGATATTTTCTAACTAAAGATAAAGTATAGGAATCAAAAGTTGTAATATAAGCACTTTCTAAATAAAGGAGATTTTCTTTTAATTCATCATGTTTCATTATTTCATTTCTAATTCGATCTTTCATTTCTAAAGCCGCTAAATTAGTAAATGTTAAAATTAAAAGGCGATTAATATTAATACCACTTTTTAATTTTGTAATAACTCTTTCACTTAAAACTGAAGTTTTTCCTGAACCTGCACCCGCTGAAACAATGATATTAGAGCCACTTTTGTTAATTGCATCTAATTGTTCTTTTGTCCAATTACTCACTTAAATCACCTGCTTCCTCATTTATTTCTGGTAAAATAACATCATCATCAGTAGTTTTATAACAGATATCTTTAAAGTGACAAAAAGCGCATCCAACCTCTTTATCAAACCCAATTTTTTTAGGATTTATGGTAAACTCACCATTTAATATTTTCTTAATATCTTCATCAATAATATCTTCAGTTACTTTAACTAAATTATTAAGATCATCATTATTTAAAACTTTAGCACTTTTATAAAAAGAGCCATCATTTTTCACTCTTAATCCATTAATAAGAAAACTATTTTCATAATTTTTATCAAACATAACTAAATGGGATATATTATCTGTTGAATAACCTACTAATTTTAAATTATCTTTTTTCTTTTCTTCATAAGTTTTACCATTATCTCTTAAAATATTATTATTTAAAATAAATTGCAAATAAAAACCAATAATTACCGGATTAACAAAAACATTAGATTTATTAACTAAATATAAATAAATAGGTAGTTGCATATCTAAACCATAGGGAACATATTTTAAATCTGCTGAAACATTTCCAGTCTTATAATCGATGATAACTACATAAGTTTTATCATCTTCAACCTTGTATAATATTTTATCAATAAAGCCTTTAAAATTTATAAACATATCATCTATACTTTTATCAATACTTATCTTTTTTTCAAAATAAGCATCTTTTAAAGATATATCATTTTGTTGTTCTAAAATGGTTTTTTTAACAAAAAGCATATCTTCTTTAATCTTATCAATAAAAAATTCTTCTTTTTTAGTTAAAGGGCGATTAGCATCTTTTAAATAACGCTTAATTTCATCTAAAGTTTCATCATCATTTAAATTATTTTGCAAACTTTTTTCTAAAACATCATGAAATAAAGATCCAATAAATCCTTCAAAAGTATCTTCATAAGGATCTATTTTTAAAACATCAGCTAAAAAATAACGAAAAGCACACTTATGATAATTACTTAAACTACTATAAGATAAATTTAATTGATTTTTAAGAAAATCTTTTAAATCATTTTTATCTATACCTTTAAATTTATTATCATAAGAATTATAATGGATATCTCCTAAAGTATTTTGATAAAGAGGTAAATTACCTAAAATGCCAAAAGTGTTATAATTATATAAACTTTTAGCATAGTTTATTTTATCATTTAAAAGTGAATAACTATTTAATAAATCATTATGATATACTTTTTTTGATAAATTCATATCTGTTACTAAAATAGAAGGAAAATATTTACTTTTTCCATCACTTAATTTATAACTAATCCATAAATTTTTAATAGTTTGCAACTTATTAATTATATATTCTTTGTACTCTTTATTTTTTTGAATAGTATTTTTTAAACCCATCTCTTTTTTAAGCTCATCATCAATATAATCTTCATCTAACATAACATGAGGTATACTTCCTGTATTAAAGTTTACTAAAAATATATAATCATCTAAAGAAATATAATCTTCAATATTAATGATATCAACAAAATCTTTTAATTCTTCTTGCTTTATATTAGTCTTTTTAAATTCATAAATTAATAAATTTTTTAAAATAGTCATATCCGTAACGAAAAGATATTTATTGCAAATATTAATAATTTTATTTACTATTTCTTCATCCATATCTTTAATAGTTTCATAAGCATAATCTATACCACTACTTAAATTAGATAAAAACTTTTTAGCTACCGTAGTACTATATAAAGAGATTTCATGCGTATTTTTAATTGGTATTTGGTAAAATTTAGCATATCTTTCCATAAATGGATAATAATCATCTGATACATTGACTATTTTTATTTTATTAATATTGATACCTTTTTCAATAAGTTTAGCAATTTCTTTAAAAACAGCATTAACTTCTTCATTAATAGAGGTAAATTCATATACTTCACTTGGTTTAAATGAAGGTATTTCTTTAACATAAATACTATTTAATTCATTAAATATTTTTTCTTCATTACTATCTAAATAAGAATACCCTACAACCACTATTTTATAGTTACTAATATATTTTTTAAAAAGAGGATTATATTTTAATAATTTATGTTCATCTAATTCTTCTTTTAACATTTTTAAAAAATTAAGTTTATCACTATGATAATTATTTTCATTTAGATAAATTAAATTATTTAAATACATAATAGCTACTTCTACTTTAAAATGATATTTATTAACTAAATAATAAAGAGCATCTTCACCATAATTAAATAAATATTCCCTCATAAATTCATTTTTAGTAAAAAATTTTACATCTAAAAAAAGATGATTTTGATTCATTGTTTTTAATAAATATTTTTTATAACTATCTTCACAAATAAAAATTGTTTTATCTTTTAAGAGTCCATCTATTACCATTATAACCTCATATATTTTTTATCTTATCGATTAGTTCTAACATTTCATTTAAATTATCACACTTAACAATTTCTAGCTTAATATTTTTAGTGTTAGGTATACCCTTTAAATAATATAAAAGAATAGAACGCATTTCTAGTATTCCTCTTACTTCCCCTTTTTCTTTAACATTTAAAAGAGTATGTTCCCTCATCATTTGCCTTTTTTCATTGATTGTTACTTCTTTAGGTTCTAAATTATTTTCTAAATAATCTACACAATCTCTAATAAGCCATGGATTACCTAAACTACCCCGTCCAATCATTACGGCATCACACGCTGTTTCATCAATCATTCTCTTGGCATCATAACAAGATTTAATATCACCATTACCAATAACGGGAATGTTTACACTTTCTTTAACTTTTTTGATAATATCCCAATTAGCATGGCCGGAATATCCTTGACTTCTCGTTCTGCCATGAACAAAAATAGCACTAGCACCTGCTTCTTCACAAATTTTGGCTATTTCTACAGCATTAATATGATTATCATCCCAACCTATTCTTATTTTGACGGTAACAGGAATGGATACACTATTTTTAACAGACTCAACAATTTTTCTTACTAAATCTGGCTCTCTTAATAAATTACTTCCAGCTTTACTTTTAATGGCTACTTTGGGAACAGGACAGCCCATATTAATATCGATAATATCGGGATGTACAGCATCTTCTACTATTTTAGCCGCTTTCCCCATTGAATCAGGATCTCCCCCAAAAATTTGAATACTAATCGGTCTTTCATCTTCATTAAATTTTAAAAGTTCAAAAGTTTTTTTGGAATCGTAAATTAAAGCTTTGTCTGATACCATTTCCGAAACAACTAAACCCGCGCCCATTTTTTTACAAATAGAACGATAAGTACTAGATGTAACTCCGGCCATCGGAGCAAGCACAACTCTATTATTAATTTTGACATTACCTATTTTCCACATAAAATCACCTGTTAGCAAATTTTTCTAAATTTATTATACTATTTTACCTATTTCTAAACAAGCGAACATTATCTATTTTATCTAATTAAATTTTTAAAGTTACTTCATCATAATCTTCAAGCAAAAAAGCATTAGCTTCATCAGTATCAATATGAAATTCTAAAACTCCTTTAGGGGTAACTTTAACTTCTGCATCTAAAATACCACTTCGCTCATTATTAATAATAACTTGAAGCATATCTTTATCACGAACTCCTAATTTTAGGGCATCAATCTCATTCATGTGAATATGTCTATTTGCTAAAATTAAGCCTTTAACTTTAACCGTAGCTTTTTCAGTTTTTAAAGTTATTTCTAAACTATCTTTTAAATCGCCACTTCTTCTTACCGGAGGATTTAAACCTAAAATTCTTGCATCTCTTTTAGAAATTTCTATTTGATTATAAGGTCTAAAAGGCCCCACTATTCTAACATTGGGAATTTCTTTTTCGCTATTTTTAATTGTTAATGTGTTAAAAGCGGCAAATTCACCAGTTTGGGATAAATCGTTTTTAATTTCAATTTCTTTATCAAATAATTTTTCATAAACTTCTTTAGTCAAATGTACATGACGATTGCTAATTCGCACTCTAATTGGTATTTCCATCAATTACTCACCTAATCTTATTATACCATCTCATAAAATAAATAGGTATAAAATTAATTATTATTACCATAATATTAATGGTGAGATAAGAAATGAAGAAACCGGGTTGTAGCAAATGTCAAGAAGCTCAAACTCAAGGTCGTTGTTATATCGATGCTGAATCAGGACTTTTATGTGTTGATTTAGTCAAAAAAATCGATTTGCCAAAAGGGAAAAAAGTTTTAGTACCGCAAATATGTACTGAATGTGGCACAACAGAATGGATAACTATTGATACTTGTGAAGATGACGAAAAAGCATCCGAATAATGGATGCTTTTTGTACGATTTAATATTATTTACTTATCTTTTCAATATTTATTACTTCATTATTATCATAAGTTATTTCATATATATCATAAGAAGTATCAGTATCATCATAAATAATTTTATCATTAAACTCTAATATTAAATTTTCATCTAAATTATAACCAACTTTAGCAAATTTTAATAAATAACCTAATATGGCTCTTTTATGAGTAAATAAACAAATATTATCATCTTTAATTTTCTTAATGAAATCATTTAAACGATTACCTACATCAACTAGTGATTCACCACCAGAAAGTTTATAAGTAAATTCATGATCTTGCAAACCTTTAACCATTTTCATATTTTTACTACCAAGATGGCCTACTTTACAATCATTTAATTCTTCCGTTAAAATCAAAGGAATTTGTAACTTTTGGGATAAATATTTAGATGTGGAAATGGCACTACTATAAATACTTGTATATATTTTATGAATATTTTGTAATTCTTTTGTATTGCTAATGTTAAGAGCGTTATTTTCACCATCTATAGATAAAGGACGTATTACTCTTACAACATCTAAATCTAAATCAGTAAAATCTAAATGATCCAGCAATAAATTGTTACTAATTAGGTATAGTTTCATAATCTTCTTCTTTCTCTTCTTCTTGCGTAGTAATTAATTCATCATCTCTTTTATTTAATTTATCAACATCAACATTTTTAATACTTTGAAATCTTTTGGTAATTTTTTCTGTAGTTGTATGTAATTCATCTAAACTTTGATTAACACTTTTAACACTTCTTGAAAGTTTATCCCAACGTTCTTTATAACGACCAAATTCCACTCCTAATTTATCAAGTTCTGTATGAATAACTTCAGCATATTTATCTCTTTCCATATTTTTTAAAATCATACTAATAATAGATAAGGTACTAATAAGTGTAGTTGGTCCTGCAATCCACACTTTTCGATCATAAGCATAGTTAATTAATTCAGGATGATAAGCATTAATTTCTGCAAAAAGAGCTTCGGCAGGTAAAAACATAATCGCTTCATCTGAAGTTTCGCCTGGAATAATATATTTATCACTTATATCATTAATGTGTTTTTTAATATCATTAACAAAATTTTTTTCAAATAATAATCTTTCTTCTTTACTTCGATTTTTATCAACCATTCTTTGATAATTTTCTAAAGGAAATTTACTATCGATAGCAATCGTCCCTAAAGGAGCGGGAGCGTACAATAAACAATCAGCAATACTTCCATTACTTAATTTATGTTGAATACTATAAATATTTTGTTTACCATTATTTGAGGCTGGTCCAAAAGCATTATTTAAAATATATTCTAGATTAACTTCCCCAAATGTTCCTCTCGTTTTTTTATCAGTTAAAACACTTTGTAATGAAACAATTTCGGTACTTAAACCATCTATCTTTTTTTGAGCTTCATCTATTTTGTTAAGTCTTTCTAAAACATTCATGAAAGTCTTATTACTTTTATCAAAATTTTCTTCTAAACTATTATTAACTCTTTCATTAATTAAATTTAACTTATAATCAAGAGTTTGAATTAATTTTTCAAAATCCCCTCGTAAATCTTTACTAAAATTAATTTTAAAATCCGCTATTTCTTTATTAAGATTAAGTTCTAATTTACCCATTCTTTCAATTATATCAACACTATTTTTATTACCAGTATTTTTAAAAATTAAAATAGTTACTAATCCAATAGTTAAAAGAAGTAAGCCAATAACTACATATTCCATTTTTTATTCACTCCTATTTTTATTTTAACGCCAAAAGAAAAGTTTGCAAATACCAAACTTTTCTAAATTTATAAACTAAGTTTACTATAATAATCATTCATTATTATTTTTCTACTCATTTCCACTTTATTATCGACTACTTTAATCATTTGATTAACATAATCATCATCAACAGTTACACCATCTTTAGGTATAAATTTACCTGTTCTTGTCATATAAGTACCTTTATCTGTTACCCATTCTTTATTTGCAAAGATAGCAAGTCCACCTTCAGTACTTAAAATATCTTTACCAATAAATAATCTTGAATCATAAGGAATACCAAATAAATTATAAATGGTTGGCATAACATCTATTTGACTTCCAACTTTAGATACTTTTACAGTATCCATTTCACTATTCCATAAAATAAATTTACTATGGTTAACTTCTACAAATTCATCTTTTTCATAAGATGCTGCTTCATTAACTTCATCAATTCGTAAATCATACGGATAATGATCTCCTACTAAAGCAATAACGGTATCTTCTAATCTACCAGCTTCATCTAAAGCTTTAATTAAAGATTCTAATGCTCTATCAAGTTCCATTTGAGCAGCTAAATAAGTTGAAATTCTTTCTGAATATGGAAGATTAAAAGATAAAAATTCATCTTTATGTTTTTTAGCCATTTGATTAGAATTAAATCCATCATAAGAAGAATGTCCTGAATTAGTGGCATAGAAAACCATAAATTTATCATCATTTACATATTGACTAACTGTGGCTTCGATCATTTCTACATCACTTCTTGGCCAGATATTACAATTAATTAATTTTTCAATACCATTGTTACAAGCTAGAAAATTATCAAAACCTAAACTAGGTAAGTATTTATTTCGATCTTGGAAAGTATAAGAATTATTATGATAAGCATAGGTACTATAATTTTCATTTTCAAATTTAGTTGAAATTCCTTGAGGAAAGGCATTTTTACCACTTCTAAATCTACTTAAAACATCTAGACTTTGAGCATATAAACCAGTAAGTTCTTGAAATTCACCACCTATAGTACTAAAAATTGTCGGAGTATAAAAATCTTCAAACACAAAACCTGAATTAGCAAGTTTATATAGTGTTGGGGTAAGTTGCGGAGAAACCGCTACTTCATTAAATGACTCGGCCATAAAAAGAATTAAGTTTTTATCTTTAAACATTCCTGTATATTCATTTTGTTTCGTACCGGCATCATTTTTAAAATATTCGTGCATTTGTTTAATCGTACTATTTGTTTCATTAGCTATTAAACTATCAAAATCAATATCTAAAATATTATAACCATATTCTTTTGGACTCTCTGTATCACTCCCACTTAAAGGATTATCTATATTCGTATCAATTTTAGCTTCAAAACCAAAAATAGTTCTTTTAGTATCTATAATTAAAGAATCAATAACCCCAAAATTTTCTACATTTAAATTAATATCATTAAAATTATGATATAAACTATAAGGTGAATAATTTTTATTTTTATTAATATTTAATCCTAATAAATATATTCCATAAGTAATTAAAACTAATATAAGCATAATTCCACTTTTTTGCCATTTGCTATGACGAAAATTAATATGTTTATGAAAAATAATGGTTAAAATAAATGGCACAAATAAACCTATTATACCAGGAAGCCTTCTTAAAGTTTCAACTACTCCCTTACCAGCAAAGGTACCAATTTGATCTGCAAGACCAAAAGCACCCCAAGAGATATAAAAACCAAAATAATCTCTAAATACATATTGGGCACTAAACCAAACAGAAATTAAACCTAAAATAACTAAACAAATAATAAAATTAGCTTTTTCACTTTTAGATAAATTAGTTAAAATGCTTAAAAGAAAACTAAAAGGAATTAAAAATAAAAGCATATTAATATTGGCAATAGCAAAAACATGATCCATTAACAAGAATTTAAATAAAAATTCCATAAAAATAAAACTAATTAAATAAATAAAAAAGACTTGTACTTTTTTCATATCTTTCTCACTTTCTCTTTATAAGTATATCATATTTTTTGACTTTTTCACTATTTTTCCTTAATATTTTTATTAACTAGACATCAAAAAAGAATAGAATTTTTAACTCTACTCTTTTAAAAATTATTTAGCTAAAATATCGCAGATAAGATTTGTTATTTCAGTTGGATTATCAATAGGTAATCCCTCGATTAAACGAGCTTCAGCATATAAAACTTTGCTATATTTTTTAAGTTCTTCTTTATCATTTTTATATAATTCTTCGATTTTTTTAGCTATTGGATGATTATAATTAATTTCTAAAACTTTTTTAGCATTAACTGTTTCATTTGTCGGCATCGCATTCATAACTTTTTCCATTTCTACAGATATAGCCCCAGTTGTACTCAAACATACGGGATGATTATTTAATTTACTAGTAAATCTAACTTCTTCAACATCCAATGTTTCTTTTAATGCCTCTTTCATTAACCCTAATAAATCTTTAGATTTTTCATTTAAACTATTAATTTCTTTTTTCTCTTCTTCAGTATCTAAATCAAGATTATCAGAACAAACATTTTTAAATTCTTTATCTTCATATTTAAGAATAATTTTAAAGACAAATTCATCTAAATAACTATCACATAAAAGGATGTCTTTTCCTTTACTCATTAAACTTTCTACTTGGGGTAATGTTTTAATTTGATCGATAGATGAACCACAAGCATAATATAAAGCTTTTTCTTCTTTATTATTAGTAAAGTATTCATTTAAAGTAACTAATTTATCTTCTTTAGAAGAATAGAACATTAATAAATCTTCTATTTTATCTTTATCCATGCCATAATTATTATAAATTCCTGCTTTTAATTGAAGACCAAATGAATCCCAAAATTTTAAATAATCTTCTCTTTTATTATTTAACATATCTAATAATTCATTTTTAATATGTTTTTCAATATTACTAGCTATTGTTTTTAAAACCCGATTTTGTTGAAGCATTTCTCGTGAAATATTAAGTGATAAATCTGAAGAATCAACAACACCTTTAACAAAACTAAAGTAATCAGGAACTAAATCAGCACATTTTTCCATAATTAAGACACCATTTGAATATAATTGTAATCCTTTTTCATATTCTTTAGAATAATAATCAAATGAAGCATGTGATGGAATATAAATTAATGAATTATATTCTAAAGTACCTTCCGCTTTAGTATGAATATGCGTAAGTGGTTTTTCATAATCGAAAAATTTATCAGAATAGAAAGTATTATATTCTTCTTCAGTTATCTCATTTTTATTTCTTCGCCAAATCGGAATAAGAGTGTTAACTGTTTCTAATTTTACTTCTTTATCTTTTTTATCATCTTCACTTATTTCTTCTTCCATTTTAATTGGATAAGTTATATAATCCGAATATTTTTTTATTATTTCTTTAATTTCATAATTTTCTAAATAACGATTATATTCTTCTTCATCTTTAATAGTTAAAATAATATCTGTTCCATAAGTATCTTTATTACTTTTACTTATAGTATATCCTTCAATTCCACTTGATTCCCACGCATAAGCATCTTCACTACCATAAGATTTTGATATGACTAAAACTTTAGATGCAACCATAAAAGCGGAATAAAAACCAACACCAAATTGACCAATTATATCAATGTTTTCTTTCTTTTCATTTTGGGTTTTAAAATCATAAGAACCACTTTTAGCTATTGTTCCTAAATTAGCTTCTAGTTCTTCTTTTGTCATTCCTATACCATTATCTGAAATAGTTAAAGTTCTTTTTGCTTTGTCTATTTTTATCACAATCGCAAAATCATCTTTTTTAACCTTGATATTTTTATTGGTTAATGATTTATAATGTAATTTATCAATGGCATCAGAAGCATTTGAAATAATTTCTCTTAAAAATATTTCCTTATTAGTATAAATCGAATTAATCATTAATTCCATTAATCTTTTAGATTCTGCTTTAAATTCTTTCATTCTTTTTCTCTCCTTTTAGCAGTCTAATTGCTAGATTGCTAAATTATTATAGTATAACCATCTATATTTGTCAATACTATCAATTTAAGGTTTTAAAAAAAGGAAAACACTAGCTTTCCTTTAAGTATTACTTTTCAATATCGTTAGTAAAAAATACTAGAATTGATATCGAAAAAAATAAATATGTACTAAGTAATACTTGTGTACATATTTATATTCTATTCTAAATATTTTATTTTATAGTGCCATTTTTTGACAAATTATCATCATCTTTTTGACTATTTAAAGCCATGCCAACCACAAAAATATAAGCTAAATAATACATCCATAACATTAACACCACGATACTTGCAAGTCCACCATACAAATGACTAAAGTTAGCATAATTAGTTACATAAATAGAAAATATTTTAGTACCTACCACAAAACCAACCGTTGCAAATAACGCTCCATAATTAATTACTCTTCCTTTAGGTTTTTTATCAGGTGCGATCTTATAAATAATTTTAATAATAATAAAGATAATTAACCAAGTAAGTGGGCCTTCAATTAAATCAAAAATAGACATAATTTGATTTGTAATATGACTATTTAAATTAACTTCTTTTACTAAAGAAATAATAGTATTACCAAAGACAGGAACTATTAACATAAAGATAAATAATAAAACAATTAAAATAGACATGCCAATAGCTTTTAATCTTCTTCTAAACCAATTATTATTTTCAATATCATAAATTTTATTACTGGTTGTTATTATTGAATCAGCGCCATTACTAGCAATATAAAACCCGATGGCAACTGTTATAAAGAAATGGATACCAACTTCATAATTAAGGTTAACCCCCAAAACAAGATTAGCTATATCTTGGGAAAAAGAATTAGCAATAAAATCATAAAGATAGTCAGCTGATAAATTTAATACTGATGCTCCATAACTGATTAAAGATACACAAGGTATGATTGCCAGAACAAAGAAAAAAGAAAGATTACCAGGTAATATTACCATATCTGGTCTTCTTAATACTTTAATAATGTTACGGAAAAAATCTTTAATTGTTAATTTTGCATTGTTAATTCTTTTTTTCACTCATAACTCCTTCTTTATCGTTTAACTTTTTCTTTTTCATATCTTCAATCGCTTCTGTTAAAGCATCTTCAATCGTTTTTAAATTATTTTCAATTATACTATAACCAAATTCAGCTCCAAAATCATAAGGTAATTTCTTTAATTCTTTATTTAATTTATGAATATAATTAATAATTTGTTTTTGATTATAACCAATAGTATAAACAACAAATTCATTACCATCACTACGCATAAGTTCACTATTATCAAGTTGGGTTTTTATTAAAGCATTCGCTGCCCCTTGAATTTGACGATCTCCTTCTTTAACACCATATTTATCGTTTATTTCTTGTAAATGATTTAAATCAATAACTATAATTGCTTGAGGATAAATCGTATTATTATTCCATGTTTTCATAAAGTCACTCAAGTAAGCTCGATTTTTAAGAAGCGTCAATTCATCAATAAAACGAATCTTTTCATCTTTTTTAAGACGTCTTGCTATTCTTATTTTTTTAGAATTTTTATATATTATAAAACCAACGATAAAAATACCTAAAACAACTAAAATAAAGTATTTAGCAATCGTATTTAATAAACTACCATTTTTAAGAGTTTCTAAATGATTATTAATTCCTTTTTGAAGCATATAATTGTTATCTAAATAAGTGATATATTTATTAAGTAATTTATTTAAAACATCATATTCACTTTTTATTTTAAATTGATAATTATTATTAATTAAAGTATTATACTTACTAACATAATTATTCAATTTTTTATTTTGATAATAATCATATACATAGGTGTCTAATACAATAATAACGTCTTTATTATTTAATTTAAATAATTCTTTATTATCATCATAAGTATGAATATTAATATTACCAATATTGCTTAAATAATTCATTAAATTACTATTATTTAAAACATAAACTTCTTTTCCTTGAAGACCATAAACAGAATTAAATACTTCTTCATTATTTTTATTTGTTATAATTGATAAACTAGTCATAATACCACTTGTTGTTTTAGCATAATTAGAAGAAATATTATTAGCAAAATCAAAATAAATATCAACTTTACCTTTATCAACATCATTTGCTAATTTATTAGTATTTCGATATTTAGTAATATCAAAGTAAACATTAGAAAAAGTACTAAATTCTTGTAAATAGGTTGCAACAATTCCCCCATAATTACCACTCATCATAATTTCATAAGGTGAATTATTAACAAAACCATATTTATAATCAATACTTAAAAGACGATCAACATCGGTATCACTAATATTTAAAGAATTTACAAATATTTTAAATTCTTCTTTTTTAATTAATTCATCTATTTTATTCTTCCAAGTATGATAATATTTAGTCAAAATACTACTAAAAATATCATCATTACCATTAAAAGTATAATTAATTTTAATATCACTTAAATGATAAACAATTTCTAAATTACTAGCAAGAATTTTATCTAAATATTGCATTCTTGGTAATATTATATAATTGATATCTGTATTAAGAGATTTAAATAAACTATCAAAGTCATCATAGCCTTTAAAAGTTAAAAATGTATTTTTTAAATAACTTTTAACATAATCTAAATCAGAATTTAAAACTCCCACTACTTTATTATTTAAATTGTTTAAGTCATTAATTATTTCATAGTTAGAACTAACTAAAACATAATGATCGGTATAAAAAATAAGATCTTGATCATTAACTTCTTTTTTATAATTAAAAGTAATATTTCCATTATTATTAGAATCATCTATATTAATTGGGTTGATATTTATTTTATAATCATTAGTAAAATCACTTAAAAAGGAATTAAAGACACCACTTCCATCTTTACTAAAAATATTAGCATCTTTAATAACATAAACATTTTGAACATTATTAATGTTATCATTAATCCAAGTTCTCTCTTTACTAGTAAGTTTATTTTTATCAGTTAAAAAACGGTATAAAAACAACCCTCCAATAAGAAGTAATATAACAACAATTAAAATTGTTATATAGATTTTTTTCTTTTTCATTATTCTTTTTCACTACTACTTTCTTCTGTATAATTACTCCAGATGATACTACCATTACCATTGGTATTTCTAGCACCCTTAATAATAAAACCTTCACCTTTAGTATAATTTTCTGTTTTAATCGTTAAATCCAAATCATAAATTAACAATTCTTCTTCACTAAATAAAGGAATTATCGTATCCATTGCTTTTTTAGCATCATCCATTTTAACATCATTATTAAAAGTAGCTGAAATATAGACAATAGCATTTTGGACATTCACTGATGTACCAGTTATATTTTTATTTTCGCTTAATTTTTCTTTAATTAAATTAGGCAGTTCACTTCTTAAATCATCTACTTTTCTATTACAATAAGCATTATCACATGAAGAATAAAAAGATTTAATAGCAATTACACCGATAACTACTAAACAAATAACTAAAATAATTCCTAAAAAAATTAAAACTTTATTTTCAATTAACATTTTTTTTATTTTACTCAATTTATTCACTCTCCAAGTACTAATATTATACTATATTATAAATTTTATGGCAAACTGTAACCAAATTTGTCAAAAGCTGTCAATTTACTGATTTTAAAAAGGTGGCTAGCAAGCTACCTTTACATATTCTCCATCTAAACTAAAACTTTTGGCTTCCATTATTTTAACATCGGCAATTTGACCGATTATTTCTTTTGGCCCTACAACATTCACCAGTTTCATTGTATCTGTATAGCCATATAATTTATTTTCATCTTTTTCAGAGACACCTAATATTAAAACAGGAACAACTTTATTTAAAATTTTTTGATTACTTTGATTAGAATAATAGTTAACTAATTCATTTAGCTTATATAATCTTTCTTCTTTAACTTTCATTGGGGTTTTATCTTCCATTCTAGCGGCTGGAGTACCTTCTCTTTTAGAAAAAATAAAGGTATAAGCCCCATCAAAAGCACATTTTTTAACCATTTCTAAAGTATCATTAAAATCTTCATCACTCTCACCAGGAAATCCCACAATTATATCGGTTGTAATTGCAACATTAGGAATTTTTTCTTTCATTTTTTTAAATAAAGCATAATATTCCTCTTTAGTATATCTTCGATTCATTCTTTTTAAAATATTATTACTACCTGATTGTAAAGGTAAATGGATATAAGGCATAATATTATCATATTTAGCTACTACATCGATCATTTCATCTGTGAAATTCCAAGGATGGCTAGTTACAAAACGAACTCTTTCTATTTTGGTTTTGGCAACACATTCTAGTAAATGACTAAATTTTTCGCCAATATCTCTACCATAGGCATTAACATTTTGCCCAAGTAAAGTAACTTCTTTATAACCTTTTGCTTTTAAATCTTCTACTTCCTTTACAACATCTTCTAGTTTTCTACTACGTTCTCTTCCTCTTGTATAAGGAACAATACAGTAGGTGCAGAATTTATCACATCCATACATAATATTAACCCAAGCAGTATATTGTGAATCTCTATTAAAATGCATACCTTCAATTACTTCATCACTTTGAGAATAGACCTCTATAACTTGTTTATTATATTCTTGCATAAGTAATTTAGGTAATTCATAAAGATTGTGGGTACCGATAACAATATCAACGTATTTATGTTTTTGCATAATTTCTTCAATAACATCAGGTTGTTCTGTCATACAACCCGCTAAAACAATTTTAAAATCAGGATTATTCTTTTTTAAATATTGACACTTACCTAAAAATCCCATGACTTTATCTTTAGCATTTTCTCTAATAGCACAAGTATTTAAAACAACTAAATTGGCTTCTTCAATATTTTCAGTTTTAATAAAACCTAAAGTTTCTACATAACTTCTGATGGCTTCACTATCATGAACATTCATTTGACAACCATAAGTTCTTAAAAAATATTTTTTACCATTAAAAACTTTTTGATAATTCTCTTGTAAATTAACATATTTATTTTCACTTTTTTCTCTCTTTTTAGCAATTTCTAAATCTGGTAAATGCATAACTAAATCACCTTTGGTTATTTTAACATAAAACAATATAATATGAAAGCGGGTTGACTAAATTTTAATATGTGGGTTGATATTTTATATAAAAAGTTTTTAGGATATATTTATAAAAAGGTAAATTAAATTTAGAATTTTTTTTAATCAAACATTCAAAACCCGCCTTCAAGTGAAGATAATAAACAAGTTTATTTTGTTTTGCAATAGCTTCGACAAACGTTGTCAAAATTCGACATTAAAAAATTACCAAATCTTAAAATTTGGTAACTTTTTTCATCTTCACTATTTTCTAAAATTGATCGTCCAATAGAAAGTCAAAAATATTAAGGTGCTTAATTCCATTTTGAGAATAATCTTCTTTATTAGTTGAAATTACATATTTAGGATAGTTATCATTTATACTATTAAAGGCATTAAATTCTCTATTTCTAGTTTCTTCATTTGATAAATCATAGCAAGCTTGAATATATTTAACACTTTTATTTTTAGACGCTATAAAATCTATTTCACCATCTTTAGTCTTTCCAATATAAACATCATATCCCTTTTTTATTAATTCGTTATATATTAAATTTTCAAAAGCTCTGGAATAGTTAATTTCTTTACTATTAGTTTTAATTCTTTTTAAACCTAAATCGGTAGCATAAAATTTATTTAATGATTTCAAAATGGCTTTTCCATTCACATCATATCTATAAACTCTATTAATAATGAAAGTTGAACAAAGGGCTTCTAAATATTTATATAATGTATCTGTTGCAACTTTATTACCACTTTTTTCTAAATAATCTAATACATTTGTTGCTGAAAATTCTCTGGTTTCGGTTTCTAAAATATATTGAAGTATTTTATTAAGAGAAGTAACATCAGATATTCCTAATCTTTCTACTACATCTTTAAGAAGTATTGAATCGTAAACATCTCTAATGTAATTTTCTTTTGAATCATTATTTTCAAAAGAAAACCTTTGAGGTAAAGTTCCCCATTCAAAGATATCTAGTAATAAATCAAAATAATTTTCAGGTTTAGTATTAGTTATCTCTACAGCTTCTTTAAAGGATAAAGGATTAATTCTAAAACTAACATATCTACCTGATAAATCTGTTGATAATTCTAAAAAAGTCATTTTGCTATTTGATCCTGTAATAAAAATACTAAATTGATTAGTAATTCTTAAAGAATTAATAGCTTTTTCAAACTCTTTTACTTTTTGAACTTCGTCTAAAAATATATAGTAAGTTTTTTTATCTTTGACTAAACTCTTAATATAATTATTTAATTCTATAGCATTTGTAATATTAGCGTAATCAAGCGATTCAAAATTAATATATATTATATGATTATCTTTAACTCCACTTTCTTTAATCTCTTCTATTATTTGTTGTAATATTACAGATTTACCACTTCTTCTTAATCCACACAAAATTTTTATTAATGAGTTTACATGATAAAAATCTTTTATTTTATTTAGATAGTAACTTCTTTTTAACATAGTTTTCACCTCTCTAATAATATTATATAACAAAATTCTTTAAATAAAAATTTTTTTGTTGAATTGGAAAAACTTTTTGCTTTTTATATTTTTTTGGTTGAATTGGAAAAAAAGAAGTATTATAACTAATTCTTCAATTTTCGAAAGAATCAATTATCTACTTCTTTTCAATTTTTTCTTGGCCACCCATATAAGGTTGTAAAGCTTTTGGTATTTTAATACTACCATCTATTTGATAATTATTTTCAACTAATGCAATAAGACCTCTTGGAGATGCCACTACCGTATTATTTAGAGAGCAAGGGAATTTATTACCTTCTTCACTTTTATAACGAATACCTAATCTTCTTGTTTGAGCATCACCTAAAATAGAACAACTTCCAACTTCAAAATATTTCTTTTGTCTTGGACTCCAAGCTTCAACATCACATGACTTAACTTTTAAATCAGCTAAATCACCACTGCAACACTCAAGAGTTCTTACAGGAATATCTAAACTTCTAAAAAATTCTACAGTATAATTCCACATTTTATTATACCAATCCATACCATCTTCCATTTTACATAAAACAACCATTTCTTGTTTTTCAAATTGATGAACGCGGTATAAACCTCTTTCTTCAAGACCATGAGATCCCCCTTCTTTTCTAAAGCATGGAGAATAACTTGTTAATGTTAGAGGTAATTCTTCTTCTTTTAACATTTGACCAATAAATCTACCCATCATTGAATGTTCACTAGTTCCAATTAAATATAAATCTTCCCCTTCTATTTTATACATCATGGCTTCCATTTCTTTAAAAGACATAACCCCAGTTACAACATCACTTTTAATCATAAAGGGAGGAACAAAGTAAGTAAAACCTTTACTAATCATAAAATCTCTAGCATAAGCAAGTAAACTAGAATGAAGTCTGGCAATATCACCTTTTAAATAATAAAATCCTTCTCCACTTGTTCTTCCTGCTGATTCTTTATCTAATCCATCTAAAGTGCCAATAATATCAGCATGATAAGGTATTTCATAACTAGGTACTACTGGCTCTCCATATTTTTCTATTTCAACATTTTCTGTATCATCTTTACCAATCGGAACACTTGCATCAATAATATTAGGAATAATTAACATTCTCTTTTTTATTTCTTCTGCTAATTCTTCTTCTTTTTCTTCTAAAGCCTTAATTTGTTCATTAATATTACTTACTTCTTTTTTAATATTATCAGTTTCTTCTTTTTTGCCTTCTCGCATAAGGGCTCCAATAGAATTACTTAAATCATTTCTTTGTTTTCGCATTTCATCAGCTTTAGTTTTACATTCACGATATTCAATATCTAAATTATAAACTTCATCAACTAAAGGTAATTTTTCATCTTGAAATTTATTTTTAATATTTTCCTTAACTAAATCTTTATTTTCTCTTATTAATTTAATATCTATCATTTTCTTCCTCTTTCTAAAAATAAAACCGCACAACCCTCTTTTTTGGAGCAATTCTGCGGTACCATCCAATATATTACTTAATTGTTTTTAACGAAACAACCCGGTATTTTTTAAATACTCTAGAAAGGAGATTCACAAATATTTATTTATTAGTTTTCACCAACCACTAACTCTCTATCAAAATAAAATATTAGTTACTATTCTTTCATCTTTGATTTATTTATTATATCTATTCATTTCACGCATAACTTGATTTACTTGTTTTTGACTAGGTTTTCTTCCCATGCTACTCATCATAGCTTCAATCATTTTTTCATTAATTGGGGGATTTTTAGTCAAATACTTTTTAGTAATAAAACGCGATATCAAAAATCCTACAATAATCCCAACTACTAAACCACCAATTAAGTATAAAATATTAGCTAACATTATTTATTATGTCCTTTCTCTTTTTTTAATAAATCTCTAATCTCTTCAAGTAATAATACTTCTTCACTTTTTGGAGGCTCTACTTCTTTTACTTCTTCTTTTACCTCTTCTTCACCTTTTTTATGCTTTTTACCTATTTTTCTTAAATCACTATTTAAAGTATTAACAATTTTAACAATAACAAATAAACAAACAGCATTAATTAAAAAATCGATAACTGCTTGAATAAAAGCACCATACATTATTTTAGCTTCTCCAATCGAAATAGCTAAATTTGAAAAATCTCTACCACCTAAAATAATTCCAATTAATGGTGTAAAGATATTATTAACTAAACTTGTTACAATATTGCCGAATGCTGCCCCAATGA
The DNA here is from genome assembly GCA_947601485.1 of uncultured Bacilli bacterium. Classification (GTDB taxonomy): domain Bacteria; phylum Bacillota_I; class Bacilli_A; order RF39; family UBA660; genus SIG200. The sequence continues at coordinate 20,482 of CANQGF010000004.1, read as the reverse complement.
TAACACCTACTGCTAAATCAACAACATTACCACGTGATATAAATTCTTTAAATTCTTTTAACATTTTCTTCACCTAAAATTATTTTATTATAATATATCCCATTTTTCAAGTATAAAAAAGAAAAGGTATATCACCTTTCCCGGATTAAGTTTACGATTGGTTTTCATGACTTTTCCTTGTCAATTTTTACTTCCTGGTGGCACCACGATAACATTCAAGAGAGCTTCCACTTCCAGAATAGATAGACCAACCAGATGGACAGCTATAAACAGTTTTTGAATGACTTGAAACTGATCCTAAAGAAGTGGTTTCGAGGCAACTTTGATTACAACTAGATTCAGAAGTATATTTCTTACTATTGACAGGGCACTGATATTTAGTCTGGGTCGTGCTTTGCGCAGAAGTAGCCACCAAGCACGGACTCTTACCTTCTGGGTTCTCGTCGACCACCGTCACGTATTTTATCGATGGAATCGAATAACCATACGAACCGTCACCGCACTCCCAGAACTGAACGAGGACAGTATCCGACTCTATCTTGCATATAGCATCCCAGACAGTTACTACCTTTTGATGACTATAGTCCACGGTATCAGAGAGATCGGTGCACTGTCTTCCCATAGACTTACCAGCCCCCGCCATTGTCCACCCCCAAGAACCGTTCTGTATACACCCAGCTCCGAAAAGTATTCCTGTACTGCAAGAATAACTTTGTTCACTAACAGACGAACAACTACGTTGAGTAGAACCTTTACAAGCATTTTCAGCTTCAGATTGTTTACTATATTCATATGATGAATTTGCACTACAAGTATAATAAGTTTCTTCCTTACTCCATCCTTTACTTGATGCACTAGCTTTACATATGTATCCTCCAGAAGATGATCCTTTTTCGGCATCTTGTACTAATTCTTCTCCTGCTGAACAACTATATGCTGCTTCTGTACTTTGAGTTACACTTACACTATTTGTTGATACTCTTCCTGATGCATCAGTTACTCTTCCTTCGATAGTATATGAAGTATTATCATTTAAATCTGTTACTTTGCAATTACCATTTGTATCTTGTTGATACCATGTACTTTGTGTAGTTGCTTTACATTCATATTTAACTACACCACTTCCATTTGGTGTATCACTTCCTGTTACATTTACTGTTATACTATTTGTATCTTTACTTTTATATGTTACATTACTTACTGTTGGGTTATTTAAGTCTAATGTTATGGATGCTTCTTTACCACTTGATATATTATTCGCTCTATCTTTTAGAAAAGCATATCTTGTTTTCTTACCTTCTGTACTATCTAACACTGGTTCTGTTGGACTTACACTTGTACCACTTACATTTACCCAACTTCCATTACATGAACTTTGACTTGTACTTATACAATAACTTACGACATCTGTAGCACTCCATCCTATGTTGTATGTTACATTTACTTTATGTGTGTAACCACTTTTTAGTGTTTCATTGTTTTCTTTGACTCCTATTATAGTAAATGTATTTACTACTGGTACATCATCATCTTTTGCAAAATACAAATCACAATATTTTGTGGCATTTGTTTCAATGATTATCTTACCATCACTTGCTTGAGATAATCCATTTGTGTTTGTAGGGTTTCCTTCATAATCATAACATTTAGAATTTTCTAAATTTAGAATGTATCCTTGGGTAGGAAATGTCGAATCATTAGTTAGTATATAGCTACCGGATGCATCTTGCTTATAGATAGCAAAATTATTCTGTTCTTTTGCTTCATTAATAACATTAACTTCTTGTTTTTTATTAATAGGTTTTATAATTAAAGATAAACCAATTATGATAAATAAAATTATTATCACCTTTAGATATTTCTTCTTGCTTTCCATAAATTATTCTCCTTTTCTATGCTCATAAACGAGTTATTTTTATATACTTATTTTAATTCATTTATGAGCATAAGTCAATGTATAATTTTTTTTATGATACATTTTATTTGATATTTTATGAAAAGATTAAAAGAATTAAGAAAAGAAAAAAATTTAAGTCAAGCTGAATTAGCAGAATTCATAAACATGAGCCAAACAGGATACTCTCAATATGAAAGAACAACGAGAAAAATATCTTTAGAAACTTTAAAAAATTTAGCTGATTTTTATAATATTAGTGCTGATTATCTTTTGGAACTTACTGATTTTAAAGACAAATACAAACCTTCCAAAATGGATAATAATTCTTTAATTCGCTTAAAAGAAATAAGAGAAGATCGTGATTTATTACAAGAAGATATAGCTAAAGTATTAAATATGAGTAGAAAAGGTTATTCACATTATGAATCTAATTATAGTGAAATACCAATTAATAAACTTATTACTTTAGCTAAATATTATAATGTACCAGTCGATTACATTTTATATTTAACTGATGAAAGTATACCTCATAAGAGAGGTTAAAAATAATTTTAATTTTACATAAAAAAGAACGGTATTTTGTACCATTCCAAGAGTTTTTAATTCATTGCTCTTTTAAACATCTTTTCTAAATCATAAACACTAAATTTAATAATAGTAGGTCTTCCATGCGGACAATTATAAGGATTATCACATTTCATTAAATTATTAAGAAGTCCTTCAATTTCTAACATACTGATATGATCATTAGCTTTAATGGCCATTTTACAAGCTAAAGTAATAGCGACATTTTCTCTAAATTTAATGGGGTCAAAATTCCCTTCTAAATTGATGATTAAATCAATTATTTTTTTAATACTTTCTTCTTCATAACCTGTTTTTAACCAAAAAGGATGGCTTTTAATTATAATGGTATTAATACCAAATTCTTCCCAAACAAATCCCATTTTATCAAATACTTCATGATGAATTTGAAATTTTTGATAATCACTTTGGGATAATTCAATAGTAATAGGAATTAATAAATTGGTAATATGTACTTGTTCTTTTTTTAAATTAGCTAAATAATTTTCATAATTAACTCGTTCTTGCGCTGCATGTTGATCGATTAAATAAATGCCATCTTCATTATCACAAATAATATATGTACCAAGACAAACTCCAACTGGATGCAACACCAAACTTTTAAATTCTTCATTTTTAACTGGTTCACTAGGAGTATTAAAATCAAAAGTTGTTTGTTCACCATCAATATTTTGAAATTTTGCGATAGGTTCAAAACTATTTTTTATTTTATCAGCTTCTTCTTTAGGTATAGCATCCGGAATAAGTAGTGAATCATATAAAGCATCTTTAATAGTTTGATATAATAAATTATATAAATCATTAATTTTACTAATCTTAACATCTTGTTTAGTTGGATGAATATTAACATCGACTAAAGTGGGATCAGTATAAATGTTTATAACTACAATAGGATATTTACCATCGGGTTTATAAGTATAATAAGCATCATTTATAGCACGATTAATATCATTATTTCTAACAACTCTTTCATTAATAAACGTAATTAAATAATTACGTGATGATTTTAATATTTCTGGTTTAGAAATAAAACCTGTTATTTCAAAATCATCAGATAATGCATGAATAGGAATCATTTTACTTGACACATTAAGACCATATATTTCATGAATAGCTTTTAATAAATTGCCACTTCCGGAAGTTTTAAAAATTAAAGTATTATTATTAGTTAAAGTAAAAGTTATTTCTGGTTTATCTAAAGCTAATTTTTCTAAAAAGGCTGTTGTATTAGCTAATTCTGTTGCTTCACTTTTAAGATATTTAAGACGAGCTGGAGTATTATAAAATAAATTAGTAATAGTGATTTTAGTTCCCACTACCGCACTGCTTAAACCTTTCTCTAAAAGTTCTCCCCCTTTGATATGCACTTTTGTTCCAACATCTTTTTGACAAGTCTCTAGATAAACTTCTGATACAGAAGCAATCGAAGGCAACGCCTCACCTCTAAAACCTAAAGTATCGATAAAAAATAAATCATCATCTTTATATATTTTACTAGTTGCATGTCTAGAAAAAGCCATAATGGCGTCATTTTCATCCATTCCTACCCCATTATCAATGACTTTGATTTCTTCTAGCCCACCTTTAATTAAGTTAACTTTAATAATAGTGGCTTTAGCATCAATAGCGTTTTCAACTAATTCTTTTACAACTGATGCACATTTTTCAACAACTTCACCAGCTGCAATTTTATTAGCCAAATTTTCACTCATTACTTTTATAACACTCATTTTACTACATCCTTTATTTTATAATTGAATCGCGTATCTCTAGTATTTCATTTGTTAAAATGCTACCCTTTTTAATAAAGATAAACCCTCCAGGTATAAGTATATCAGTAGGTTTATTTATATTTATTTGATTAATTAATTCTAAATCTTCTTTTTTACTCTTTATATTTATTTCTTTATCAAGATAAATAGTTATATTATCAAGACCCTTTAATTTGATATTATTAATTGTTAGAGCATAATCTTTATTTAACGCTTTAGTTTGAACTTTAATTTTATCGATTACCTTATTATTATTTATAAATAAACCCGGTGTATCGTAAATAATATTTTCATCTTTTTTTAATTTAATAAATTCTAATGTAGTATTTTGATATTTACTAGTTGTTAAATTAGCCATCATTAAATTATTAATTAAAGTACTTTTACCTGAAGATGTTTCACCACAAAAAATAATCTTTTTGTAATAAGTAATTAATTCTTCAATATAATTCAAATACATTTTATTTTTAGCACTGATAAAAATAACTTCTTCTTCAATATGATAAACTTTTTTTATATTTTCTTCTAAATGTTCTAATTTTAAATTATCTGGTATTAAATCACATTTATTTAAAACTAAAATCTTATTATTTTTAATTTTTTTAAATTCATTAATAACATTATTATTTAAACTGAATAAATCACTAATAAAAATAGTAAAATATTTTAAATTATTAATTTTTTGAATAATTTTATTATTATCTACATTATCTATTTTTAATTCTTGATTATAATGAATTGTTTTAAAACAACGTTCACAATAAGTATTTTGTAAATTAGGAGTAAACCCTAATTTAGTTTTATCACTATATTGTAGAGTTATTCCACAACCATGGCATTTAGTCATAATATTCACCTTTAAAAAGTATTCCTTTTTTATTAAGTGATTTAATAATTTTCTTTTCTATAGATCTAGCAATACGAACATGAAAGGGCTCTTCTTCACTGATGGCGTTAACTAAAATAGTTGTAAAATTCATTCTATTTCCACCCCAAATATCTGTAAGAAGTGAGTCCCCAATCATACAAATTTCCGTATCTTTAAAATTATACATTTTCATAATTTTTTTATATTTTTTAGAAAAAGGTTTTTTTGAAGAAAAAGAGGTATCTATATTAAGTTTTTCTTTAAAAGGACGAAGACGATTTTTATTGCTATTAGAAACAATTATTACTTTAAAATCTCTTTGTAACTCAAACATTTTCTCTCTTAATTTATCATCGGGATAAAGAACTTCATAACTAGCAATAGTATTATTTAAATCAAAAAGTAAACATTTTATTCCTCTTTTCTTTAATTTTTTATAATCTATTGTATAAATACTTTGTGCATAAATATCTGGTACAAATATATCCATAACTTCTCCATCCTTTTTTCCTTATTTAATTATATAATAATTAAGAAAAAATTACTATTAAATAATTATAATTAATGAAAAAAGAGATAGAATTCTACCTCTAAAATAAACTTAATTGAGCTGATTCAGGCATATTATTGAAGACTCCTAAATTTCTTAATTTTTCCATAGTTGCGATATTAACTTTTCCTCTTTCTTGGAAATCTTCTACACAATAAAATGGTTTTTTATTTCTTTCTTCAATAATTTGATTAGCCACTGCTTCTCCTAAACCTTCAAGCGTACTAAATGGTGAAATTAAAGTAACGTGATCACTTGCAATAACATAATTTTTAGCTTCGCTTTTTTCAATATCGATATTACCAAATTTAAATCCTCTTGCTGTTGCTTCCAAAGCTAATTTTAAAGTTTCTAAAAGTTCGGTTTCTCTACTAGAAGCATCATAGCCTTTACCAATTATTTCATTTATTCTTAATTTAATTGCATCATAGCCTTGAATCATGGTTTCAATTTCAAAAATATCAAAACGAGTTGAGAAATAAGAAGCATAATATTCAGCTGGATAATGAACTTTAAAATAAGCAATTCGAAAAGCACTCATTACATAAGCTGCCGCATGGGCTTTTGGGAACATATATTTTATCTTTTCACATGATTCAATATACCAATCTGGAATACCAGCATCAATCATCGTTTGTTTATGAGCCTTCCATCCTTCTGGATCTTTCGAAGCTTTACCTTTTCTAACAAATTCCATAATTTTAAAAGCCTTAATTGGTTCCATACCACATTGAATTAAGAAAACCATAATGTCATCACGACAACCAATAACTTCTTTAAAAGGCACTACTCCTTTTCTGATTAATTCTTGGGCATTACCAAGCCATACATCAGTTCCATGAGATAGGCCAGATATTTTTATTAATTCACCAAAAGTCGTTGGTTTTGTATCTTTAAGCATTCCGATTGTAAATGGAGTACCAAACTCTGGAACACCTAAAGTTCCGGTATCATTCATAATTTGTTCTTTTGTTACCCCAAGTGGTTCAGGTGACAAAAACAAGCCCATTGTTTCTTTATCATCAAATGGTACTGTTTTAACATCAATTTTAGTTAAATCTTGTAACATACGAAGTTGCGTCGGATCAGTATGACCTAAAATATCTAGTTTTAAAACATCTTGATCGATTGCGTGATAATCAAAATGAGTTGTTCGCCAAGAAGCATCGGTATTTTCAGCTGGATATTGATAAGGAGTAAAATCATAAACATCCATATAACCCGGAATAACAACAATTCCTCCTGGATGTTGACCTGTTGTTCTTTTAACACCAACACAACCTGCCGCAAGTCTTTCAACTTCAATATTTCGCATAATAATATTTTTATCTTCACAGTAGCCTTTTACAAAACCATAAGCTGTTTTTTCAGCAACTGTACCAATAGTTCCTGCACGATATACATTATCTTCACCAAACAAAACTTTAGTATATTCATGCGCTGCTGCTTGATTTAAATCGGAAAAGTTAAGATCAATATCTGGCACTTTATCAGCATTAAAACCAAGGAAAGTAGCAAATGGCATATCTTCACCATCTTTAATCATTTTAGTTCCACATTTAGGACAATCTTTATCTGGTAAATCAAAACCAATACCATATTTAATAGCTAAATCTTCACCATTATCATCTTTAAAAATGGAATGTTTACATTTTGGACAACGATAATGACTTGGAAGCGGATTTACTTCTGTTATACCCATCATTGTAGCAACAAAGGAAGAGCCAACTGACCCACGGGATCCAACTAAAAAGCCATCATCATTACTCTTTTTAACTAATTTTTGAGCAATTAAATAAATTACATCAAATCCTCCCCCAATAATACCTTTTAATTCTTGTTCAATTCGATCACTGATATTGGGAGGTAATGGGTCACCATACCAATCTTTAGCTTTTGTATAGACCATATCTTTAACTATTTCTTTAGAATTTTCAATTCTTGGTGAAAAAGGAACACCACCTGTTTCTATAATAACCTCAACTATTTCACAACGAGATGCAATAATGTTCGTATTAGTAATAACTATTTCTTTAGCTTTCTCACTTCCTAAAAAGGCAAAAGCATCAAGCATTTCTTTTGTTGTATAAAAATGCATATCCGGTGGTGTAATTCCTCTTCTATTTAAAGGGTGTAACTTACCATTGAATTTTTGATTAACAATAATATCACGATAAATTTTATCTTCTCTTGTTAAATGATGAGCATCGCTAGTTGCACAAACAAGAACTCCTGCTTCTTCAGCCACTCTAACAATTCTTTGTAAATGAGTGTAAATATCACTCATATTTTTTATAGGGCTAGAATCTAAATCACAAAGAAATGAATAAACTTCTGGAGGTTGAACTTCAATATAATCATAAAATTGCATCATTTTAGCTAATTCTTCATCTTCTTTAGTAAAGGCTTGTTCAAATATTTCCCCATTAACACAACCACTACCAAATAAAAGACCTTCTCGATGACTTACTAATTCTTCTCTTGGTAATTTGGGTTGATCTCCTTTATATAAATATTTAGTATTGGCAAAACTAACTAATTTAAATAAATTTTTTAAACCAACTTTATTTTGAACTAAAATGGACATATGAAACGGCCTTGAAAACTTTAATAAAGCATCTTTATCAATGGAATTAAATAATTTTGTCGTTGTTTCAATATTTCTATTACTTAAAACTTTACACATTTTATAAAAACCAACTGCTGTTCCTTCACTATCGTAATCGCCACGATGGTGAGCAGATTCATCCCATGGTACATCTAATTGTTTAACTAATGTTGATAACTTATGATTTTTCCACTCGGGATATAAAGTTCTAGCCATACTCATTGTATCCACAACTGTATTTTTAAATTCACCTAAGTTATATTTGCTCATGGCAGCACTTATAAAACCAATATCAAATTTAGCATTATGAGCTACAAGGGGTCTATCACCAATAAATTCTAAAAATCTCTTGGTTGCGTTTTCTTCTGTATCTTTATCTTTTAACATTTCATCAGTAATGTTAGTAAGTTCTACTATCTTTTCTGGTAATTTTCGACCAGGATTAATTAATTCATCAAAATGTTCAGATACAACGCCATTTTTAATTTTAACTGCGCCAATTTCAATCATTTGATCTTTATAAGGAGTAAAACCAGTAGTTTCAGTATCAAAAACAACAAATTCATCTTCTAATAAATCATAATCTTTTAAATTATAGATTAAATCATTTTCGTTATTAACAATACTCATTTCAGCGCCATAAATAACTTTAAATTTATCTTCTTCTTTTTCTACACCTTTATTTATATCACAAACAGCATGATATAAATCAGGATAACTTTGCAAACAATCATGATCGGTTACTGCAACCGCTTTATGACCTAAACCATGGGCAAATTTAACTAAAGCTTTAGCGTCAATTACTCCATCCATGGCACTCATCATCGTATGAGTATGAAGTTCAACTCTTTTTTCTTCTTCATTATCAAGTATTGGAATATCTTTACTTTTAATACTTTCAATAGATAAACCATTAATTAACATTTGTTTAGAATAATTATCCATCTCCACATTACCGACAATACGATACCATTTATTAAGTTTTACTCCTTTAACTATTTGATCATATTCTTCTTGTTTAAATCTAACAAACTTAACCGGATAACTATCCGTTTTATCACTAACTTTTAAATTGACAATATAAGCTGTTGCTTTTTGCCCTTTTCTCTCACTATTATCAATACCAAATACATAACCTTCAATAATAATACCTTTTTGTTCTCCTAAAATATTTTTAATTGGGGTTACTTCACCATCTTTATGAAAACCAAAAATAACTGGACTTTCTTCTTTTTTTACTTCTTTTACTTCAGCTACTTCAACCATTTCTTTTTTTAATTCAGCACTTTTTTCCGCACTTATTTTAATATCTAAATTATATTTACCTAAGCCAAAATTTATAAATTCTTGTTCAATTTTACTAATAATTTTCTTAAAAGATGCTTCTTCGCTAACACTTGCGACTTCTAAATATATAGTACCATCATGGTATTCTTTAAAGGAATTTTCTAAACTCATTAATGATGGATGTTCAAAAATAATTGCATTTAAAATTTCTTGAAAATAATTAATAACATCATTATCTAAAATATTGGCATAATTTATTATAATATAACATTTATCTTTTCCTTTTATTCCTTTTTTAGCTTGATTAAATAAATTAGTAACGACATTATAATTTAATACATGTAAACTTTTTAAATAGACAGTATATAGTTTAGTCTCTTTATTAAAAACCACTTTATCAATAGTTACATCTTGATAGTCATCATTATATTCTACATTTATACTACTTAAAAATCTTTTTACTTCTTCCATTTTGTTACTCCACTTCTAATTTGTTTACTGTTATACTTAATTTATCAAATCTTTTGCTAACCATTCCCCAGATTTTTACCATATCATTAACTTTAACATTTTGTAACATATAATAATTTTTAGGAAAGATAACAAAATCTCCTTTGCCTGTTTCGTCACTTGCCAACAAAAAAGCCATATCTTCATTCTTCTTCGTTTTTATTCTCTTAACATTTTCTATCATAACATAAAGATAAACATTTTTAAAAGTATTTTCTTTAATTTTTTCTAACTTCATTACTTTAGAATCTGTAACTTTACTAGATGGATGATTACTAATAAAAAAGCCATAACTATTTAATTCTTTTTCTTTTAAAATATTATTATCATATTCTTCCGTTTCTAAAATATCGGGTCTTAAAGCATCTTCACCTAAATCAAGAGATAAATGGCCATAATTAATAAACTCATCTAAATTGACAATTAAAGTTTTAATATTATAACCAAATTCATTTAAAGAGCCAGCATCAATCAACATTAAATATTCTTTTTTATTTATAAATTGACAACTTCTTTGAAAAAAATCAAAAATATCTTTAAAAATACCATGCTCATTTCTTTCTTTTATAATATTTTTAAAAAAATCATTTTTAATATTTCTAATTAATTTAAATGGTAAATAAACATTATCATTAATAATTACAAAATCTTCTTCAGATTTATTAATATTAACATAATTAATCACTACCTTATTTTGTTTTAATTCAGATAAACACTCTTTTACTTTTTCTATACTTCCGATTGAACTTGTAAGTTCTTCAAAAATAAATAAATTTTTATAATGTACTTTTAAATAAGCCATTTGATAAGAAATAATAGCATAAGAAACAGAATGAGCTTTATTAAAACCATAAAGAGCAAATCTTAAAATATGTTCATAAATATCATTAGCTAATTTTTCATCATAGCCATTATCCATACTTCTTTTAATAAATTCTTCTTTTTTACTTTCAATAATATTCTTTTTCTTCTTAGCCATCGCTCTTCTAATGTTATCAGCTTCTGCATAAGAAAAATTAGCCATTTTAACTAAAATTAAAATTACTTGCTCTTGATAAACAATTACCCCATACGTTTCTTCTAAAATATCTTTTAAATAAGGGTGAAAATAAGATATTTTTTCTTGGCCATTTTTCCTTTTAATATAAGTTTCTAATTCCCTACTAGGTCCTGGTCTTACTAAAGCAATGGACGCGACTAATTCACTAAAATTTTGAGGTTTAAATTTTACCAACATATTTTTAAAAGTATTAGTTTCAAATTGAAAGATGCCCTCTGTATCAGCACAAGAAAATAAATCATAAACCTTTTTATCATCAAGAGGAATTTTTGTTATATCAAAGTTATTAATTTTATCGGTAATGTTACTTATTATAGTTAAATTTTTAAGAGCCAAAAAGTCCATCTTTAAAAGTCCTAAATCTTCTAAATATTCCATTGTCACCCCAGTTAAGTAAACATCATTATTTTTATACATGGGAATAATTTCATCTAAAGGACGATCACCAATAACAATACCTGCAGCATGTGTACTAATATTTCTCTTTAATCCTTCTAATTTTAAAGATATTTTATATAAATTTTGTAATTCAGGATAACTTTTTAAAAAAGCTTTAACATTATTATTTTGTAAATTACTTTTTAAATTATCATCTCTAATAATAGCTTTTAAAAACTTATTTAACAGATTTTCATCAATTTTTAATATTTTTCCCATATCTCTTAAAACTAATCTTGGTTTATAAGTAGCAAAAGTTATTCCTCCTGAAACATTTAAATAGCCATACTTTTCTTTGACATAATTAATAACTAAATCTCTTTTTGTACTGTCAAAGTCAATGTCAATATCAGGCATCGATACTCTTTCGTAGTTTAAAAATCTTTCAAATAATAAATTATATTTAAGTGGATCAATATCGGTTATACCAATAACATAACTAACTAAAGAACCTGCCGCACTTCCTCTTCCGGGTCCAACTAAAATATGATTTTTTTTAGCATATAAAACATAATCATAAACAATTAAAAAATAATCAACAAAACCCATTTTATTAATAACTGATAATTCATACTTTAAACGCTTTAAATATTCTTTAGGCACTTCATTATTCAATCTTTTTTTTAATCCTTTAAGACATAAATTTTTTAAAAATTCCCAAGAATTTTCTGTATATTTTGGAATATATCTCTTACCATAATCCATTTCTACATTTAAAAGAGTTGTTACTTCTTCAATTTTTTCTAAATCATATTCAGATAAATTTTCATAATCAAAATAATTATGTAAATAATTTTGACTTTTTCTTTCCCCCACCACGTCTAAATATTTTAAATAATTAGTATCTTCTAAAGTAAATGCTTTAATATCATTTACATAAACAACATTTTCACTTTTAAGTAAGGCATTTTTTAATTCTTCTTTATTTTCATAACCAATATAAATTGATTCAAAAAAAGTTAAATCATCATATAAAGGAAGACTTTTATAAGGCACAATAACAAGAAGATCACTACTTAAATTTTTAAGTTCTAATATACTAATATTTCTTTCTGTAATAATTGTATTTATCTTTAATAAATTTTTATAACCAATATTATTTTTAGCATATAAATAAATTTTATAATTATTGAGAAAAACAGTTAAGCCAATAATTGGTTTAATATCATTTTCTTGACAAGTTTTATAAAATTCTATAACCCCAAACAAATTAACATCACATATAGCGCAACTTTTAATATTTTTTTGCTTGCAAAAAAGAATTAAATCTTTAATTTTAATTAAGCTTTGCAAAATACTATAATCAGTTGTTACTTTAAGTGGCGTATACATAATATTCCTTTCTATCAAATTATTATAACACAAAGAAGAAACTTGAATAAAAATATTTGACATATTATTTAATATATGGTAAAGTTTTTAAAGAGAAAAAGGAGGCCCAATATGGCAAAGAAAGTTACAAATAAAAAGCCTTTAACAGGAAATTTAGTTAGTCATGCAGAAAATAAAACCAAGACTAAACAAAAACCAAATTTACAAAAGAAAACCATTAATGGTAAAAAAGTAATCATTAGTGCAAGAGAAGCTAAAAAATTAAAATAGTTTTAAACTTTAGGAAGTAGATGGTAGTCTACTTTTTTTATTAATATTTTTTTAATATCTTCATCTGTAAGTAAATTAATTGAAAATGTTTTTTCACCAATATGATTTAGGGATGTGCCACAATGGAAGACTTCACTATTATCAATTATAAAATATCGATCATGATATGAATTATTAAAGATAACTTTTAAATTATTATATTGACTCTGATATTTTTTAATATCTATATCTTTTAATAACTTATTTTTATGACATATTATTTTTACTGGTACTTTAATCTCTCTTATCATATCAAGTACTACTTTATCCGCATAACCATCTATAATTATTAACTCTTTTTTTGCTTTTTTAAATATATCTACTATTTTTGAATAAGCATCATATATTTGACCATTAAAATATATTTCATTATTTTTTCTTTTTTCTTCTAACTTTTTAAATAATTCTTGTAACGCTTTAATATCTTCGCTATTTTTAAATACTTGTTTATTGACATATCTTTGCTCGATTAATTCATTTGATATATATTTTCGCATTATTACAAATGCTCGCATAATATTTATACTAACTTCACTAGCCACTTTAGTTCTTAAGATAGTGGCAAGCATTGCTACTCCTTGTTCAGTAAATACATAAGGCCTACTTCTGTTTTTTAAAGCAGTCTTATTTGCGGTCACAGATTGTGACCGCAAAATCAAATATTCTTCTTCAGTAAGTTGAAAATAAAAGTCTAAAGGAAACCTTTCAATATTTCTTTTTACTGCTTGATTTAAAGCTTTTGTTCCTTGAAAAAATCCATAAAGATTAGCTAAATCACTATCAAGCATTACTTCCCTTCCCCTTATTTCATATATTAAATTGGTTATTTTTTGCCCATTATAAAAGGTAATTTGACTATTTTTTATATTAGCTAATTCTTTATCTTTTTCTAACCATTTAATAAATTTGCTTTTGTTTTGAGAAGGAATAACATTAATTAAATCAATTAAATAATTGTTTTCAATTACATCAGTTAAGTAGTATTTACCATCACTACTTTTTAACTTAAGTTGGTGACATTTCGTCACCAACTCGTTACAATTTTCCTTTAATCGTTGTTTTAATTTATTCCAATATTTTCTATTGTCTTTACTATCATTTAATATTCCAATAACATCTATAATACTGTAGTAACATTTATTATTTTCATAAACACATCTTATAGATTTTCCTTCGTATTCTTTCATTATTGTTTCATTATTCATACATATTCCCCCTTTGATTGTATCTTGAAAAACATAGATTAAATATTTTATGTTGAAGATGATTCTAATTTCAAACCGTCACAACTTGTGACAATTTCATTCTTATTTGTGATTAAACTTAATGTCCATCTGTAACGATAAACATCTTTCTGTTAATATTTTTATTACATCAACAGCAATAAACCGTACTATAATAATATTTGCTATTATCATATTTTCTCCCTATTAATTGTGTTTTCATTCTCTGATAAATCTATCATATCATACGAATATAAGTTTGTAAATAAATTTTTTAAAAAATAATAGATTTTGTGTAACTATTTAAAAATATCTTGTTTTAGTTTTAAAAGTTATACTTTTTTCTATTATTTTTATATTATCTAGAAAAATTTTGACTATTAGATTGTTCTATAGTTAATTTTCCAAGTTCAGAACAAATTAAATTATCTTTTTCTCTTGTTTCAGCACTAATTTTATTTGCGGCTTCTACATTTCCTTTTAAATTATTACTAGGTATATTTTCAGCCGTAAAAGCAATGCACCTTGTCAAATTTACTCTTTCTTGAGATAAAATTTTTAAAGCATCAACTAATCGAGAATTTTCTGGTTGTTCTTTGATAATTTCTAAAAGAACGTCACATACATATCCCATATTAACATTAGTTTTATTCAAATTAGTTAAAACAATATCGGCATTATCTATTTTCTCCATTTATATCCTCCTAGTATTATCATAGCATGTTTTTCTAATTTGTAAAAGATTTATCATGTTAAATAATCTTGCCATTTACTTCATCAACGACTTTTTTAAATGTTTCTTCATTCCAAATTGTGATATTTAGCTCTCTTGCTTTATCATATTTACTACCTGGGTTGTCACCCACAATTACAACATCTGTTTTTTTACTAACTGAATCAGCGAAAGTACCACTATACTCCTCAATTAAAGCTTTAATTTCATCACGAGTCATAAAGGAAATACTACCCGTCATAACAAATTTCTTATTAGTAAAATATTCACTTACCTTTTTCTTAATGCCCAAATATTTCATATTGATATCTAACATTTTTAATTTATCAATTAAATTATGGTTATTTTGAAAATAATCATAAATATTTTTAGCTAAAATATCACCAATATCTTTAATCTGTAATAACTCTTCCACTTCGGCTTTCATCAAAGTATCCATATCACCAAAGTATTCCGCTAAAACTTTAGCTGTTTTACTACCAACACCATTAATACCTAAACCAAATAATAATTTTTCCAAACTATTTTGTTTACTATTTTCAATCGCTTCTACCATATTATCAAAACTTTTACGACCAAAACCTTCTAAAACTAAAATATCATCTTCATGTTCTTTTAAATGATAAAAATCAGTAATACTTTTTAAAAAACCTAAATTATAAAAATCTTCAATTATTTCATCACCTAAACCATCAATATTCATGGCATCCCTTGAAGCAAAATGAATTAAACCTTCAATTCCTCTAGCTGGACATAAATCATTGGGGCAAAAATAATCAACTTGCCCTTCTTTTTTTATTAAATCCGTATGACAAATAGGACATTTTGTAATCATTTGGAAATCTTTTTCAGCACCTGTTCTTCTTTCCTTAACTGCTCCCTTAACCTCTGGAATAACATCACCAGCTTTGTGAACAATAACTGTATCACCAATTTTAAGATCTAAAGCTTTAACAAAATCTTCATTATGTAAAGTAGCTCTTGCAATAGTTGAACCCATAACAAGCACGGGGTCTAAAACAGCATTTGGGGTAATTTGACCTGTTCTTCCTACAGTAAAAATAATATCTTGTAATTTTGTTAAAACATCATTATGAGGGAATTTGTATGCTACTACCCAACGAGGATATTTAGCTGTATTGCCAAGTTCTCTTTGCTCATTAATATCATTTACTTTAATAACAACACCATCTATTTCATAAGGAAGTTCTTCTCTTTTTTCAGTATATTCATGAATAAAATCTAATGCTTCATCTATTGAATTAACTACTCTATTAGCAGGATTAATTTTAAAACCTAAATCTTGCATAAATTTTAAAGCATCACTATGTTTTGTAATTCCATAATCAAGTGGATTAGGTAAATGATAAATAAAATTATTTAAATTTCTTTTAGCTGCAATAGAGGAATCAAGTTGTCTAACACTTCCCGCTGCGGCATTTCGGACATTTTGAAGAAGAGGTAACCCTTCTTCTTTTCTTTCTTTATTGAGCTTTTCAAGGACTTTCTTTTCCATATAAATTTCCCCACGTACCTCAATGTCAATTTCTCTATTTAATTTTAAGGGAATAGCTTTAATTGTTTTAACATTATGTGTAATATCTTCACCAACTACTCCATCACCTCTAGTAGCCCCTCTTATTAAAATGCCTTTTTCATATTGTAAGGATACAGCAAGCCCATCTATTTTAAGTTCGCAAACATACTCGGGAATAACACCCAATTTTTTGATTTTAGCATCAAAATCTCGAACTTCATCTTCATTAAAAACATCACTAATACTTAAAAGAGGAATTTTATGAGTAACTTTTAAAAATTTATCGATGACCTCACCACCTACTCTTTTGGTAGGGCTATCAATTAAAACATATTCAGGATATTTTGCTTCTAAATTTTCTAATTCTCTTAAATATTTATCAAATTCTTGGTCGGTAATAGTAGGATTATCTAAAACATAATAATTATAATTAGCATCATTAATTATTTTAACAAGTTCTTCAATTCTTTCTTTTACTTTATTGTTATCCATAATTAACTCCACAAATCCTTTTTATATACGCCACTTTCTATTTCTTTTAAAATGCCTTGTTTTAAAACAGCTAAATCTTCTTTATAAGTCATTCCTAAATATTTACTTTTAGTTCCTTCAATTTTAATTTTATGATTATTACTTAAAGCACTTTCAAAGGCTACATTAGGTATTAACCATTCATCCTTAAGTAAATCTTTAGTAGTTGTGAAAAACTTTTTAATATTATCTTCTAAATAAGTAAATAAAATAGGTGTAAAACAAAATAAATTCATTGATACTAATTGATCTAGAGGAACTCTAAATTCTTTTTCACCAGATAATGGCTTACATAAAACTTCTCCATTATCTTCTTTAACACTACTTTCAACTAATCGATCAAGATAACCATCTGTAGTAAACAAAACACCTCTTTTAACTTCACCATTTTCAGTTAAAGTGTTTTTAACTTCATAAGCAATATTAGCATATTCACCATCATTTGTATTTTGTAAAAATTCACTAGCTTTTTTATATGCATCATAACCATAAAAATCATCAGCATTAATAATAGCAAAATTTTCATGAATTAAATTTCTAGCACAATATATTGCATGAGCTGTTCCAAGTGGTTTTACTCTATCACTAGGAATGTCTATTCCTTCTGGGATATCTTCCATAGTTTGAAAAGCATATTGAACATTAATTTTGCCTTCAATTCTTTTACCTACAGTTTCTTTAAATGTTTCATAATTTTCTTTTTTAATTACAAAAACAACTTTATTAAATCCCGCTCTAATTGCATCATAAATAGAATAATCAATAATAAATTCTCCATTTGGTCCGACTGGCTCAATTTGTTTAAGTCCTCCAAATCTACTACCCATACCGGCTGCTAAAACTAAAAGAGTTAAATCTTTTTTCATTTCTTTTCTTCCTTTCTTAAACCTTTATAATTTTTCATAAATTTTCTGATACCATATTGTTTATTAAATGCCACACTGACAAATCTTTCATCAACCCCAATAACTACCCCACGACCAAACGTTAGATGATTAACAACATCACCACAAACATAATTAACTACTTCATCACTATCACTATATAAAATAGTTTTGTCAATTTTTTTATCTTCTATAACATTAGATTCTAAATATTCTTTATTAATTTCATCAATAAATCTTGATGGAGGATTAAACATATCTTTACCATATAACATTCTTCTTTTAGCATTAGTTAAATATAATCTTTCTTTAGCTCTAGTAATACCTACATAACAAAGTCTTCTTTCTTCTTCTAATTCTTTTTCATCAAACAAAGAATTTTGATGAGGCATTAATCCTTCTTCCATTCCAACCATAAATACTACTTTAAACTCGAGTCCTTTAGCACTATGGAAAGTCATCAAAGTAATTGAATCATCATCTTCTTGATGCTCTGTAACATCCGCAATTAAACTAATTTCTTCTAGAAAATCTTGTAAATTAACACTACCAGTTAAATTTTGATAGTTTTCGGTAATACTTCTAAATTCTTTCAAGTAATCCATTCTAATTTCACCATCAAGAGATTCATCTTTAGTAAATTCTTCTTGCATTCCACTTTCTAAAATGACAGCATCAATTAGTTCTGTTAAAGATAAGTTATTAGCTTCTTCCGTTAATTTTAAAATTAAATCCTTAAATTCTAATTCTTTGCCTTTACTAATAACATCAAACATTGACTTATTTAAATCATTAGCTAACTTTTCTATATTATCTATTGTTTTGGCTCCAATACCTCTTTTTGGCTCATTAATAACTCTTTTTAAAGAAACATCATCATTATGATTATCAATTAATCTTAAATAACTAATTAAATCTTTAATTTCTTTTCTTTTATAGAAATAAAAACTACCCACTACTTTATATGGTAAATTATTTTTAAGCATTGCTTCTTCATAAGCTCTTGATTGTGCATTAGTCCGATAAAAAATAGCAATATCTTTTTTTGAATATCCTTTATTTAATAATTCTTTTATTTCATTTATAATGGCACTTATTTCAGCCACACCATCATTAGTTCTTAAATATTTAACTTTTACTCCTTCACCGAGTTCACTATATAAATTAACTTCTTTTCTTTCAATATTATTTTTAATTACAGAATTAGCGGCATTTAAAATATTAGTGGTACTGCGATAATTTTGATTTAACACAATAACTTCAGCATCTTTATAATCTCTTTCAAAGTTAACAATATTTTTATAATTTGCTTGTCTAAATCCATAAATAGCTTGGTTTTGATCCCCAACAACAAATATATTATGATATTTACTACTTAAATATTTAATCATTTTATATTGAACTTCATTCGTATCTTGATATTCATCAACTAAAATATATTGATATTTTTCTTGATATTTTTCCAAAATATCTTTATTATTCATAAACAATTCTGTTGGAAGTTTTAATAAATCATCAAAATCAATCGCATTATTTTTCTTTAAAATATTGTCATATTTAAAATATACTTCCGCTGCTTTCTTTTCCATTTCTGATACCATATATCTAGTAACTTCGGCATCACTTAACATTTCATTTTTAATAAAACTAATTTTACTTCTAATATAAGCTGGTGATATTTCTTTAATATCTAAACTTAAATCTTTCATTATTTTTTTGATAATACTTAAAACATCATCACTGTCCATAATCGAAAAATTTTTCGTTAAACCAAACTCTTCATAATTATCTTTGATAACTCTTAAACCAAAGGAATGAAATGTTCCTACAAAAGCATAATTGTTACTAACTAATTTATTTAATCTTTCTTTCATTTCTTTAGCGGCTTTATTAGTAAAAGTAATGGCTAATATATTACCACTATAAATACCTTCATCAATTAAATATGCAATTCTTGTAGTAAGTACTTTAGTTTTACCACTACCTGCTCCCGCTACTACTAAACAAGGCCCTTCTTTATGCATTACAGCAAGTTTTTGTTCTTTATTTAAACTGTCTAAATATTCCATTATGTACCTCTATACTCTCTACAAATTAATTATATCAAAGATGTATCTTTAAGTCACTTATTTTTAATCTGTTAATATTTTATCATTTAAACATTTGTTTGTAAAGACTTTTAATAAAAAATTCATAACATTATATTATGAACTTTCAATCATTCTATAAGATATCAAGAGTTAATACTTCACTTGTTGTTTTAAAATTTTCTTTTTCATATGGTTGTGTTAAACATTATGACTGATAATGATATTCGGCATATGCAATATTTAAATTAATAGGCATATTAATTGAAAA
>CANQGF010000003.1 GCA_947601485.1 uncultured Bacilli bacterium | reverse complement strand
ATGGAAAGAGAAAGAGATGCTGAAATAGTTTATCATAATGGATTAAAATATGCCAAAGAAGATGGATATAATGATGGTTATGATAAAGGCACTCTTGAAGAAAAACTTTCAATGGTTAAAAGTTTATTAAAAGATGGATTCCCTTTAGAAGCTATAGCTAAAGCTGCTAGATTAAGTATAGAAGAAGTAGAAAAAATACAAGAATCTTGTTCTCAACAATAAAACATATTTTTATAATAAGTTTAATTAGGCCTTAAGGCCTTTTCTTTTTGAAATATAAAAAATGCGCTATATTTCACGCATTTTATCTTTGTTTTTAAAAGGATCGTTTTTATCTATTTTATCAATAAATAATATACCATTTAAATGATCCATTTCATGTTGGAAGGCTACAGAGATATCTTCTCTTACCCTGATTTGTTTTTGATTGCCATCTATATCTTGATAAGAAATAGTCATTCTTGCATATCTTGGTACAATTCCTGTTACCTCACGATTAACTGATAAGCAACCTTCACCTTCGCCAACATAAATAAGTTCTTCGCTGTGAGAAATAATTTTAGGGTTGATAATAACATAGTTTTCAAATACTTCATCGTCAACTTCTTCAACAATAATAAAGATGTTTTTAGGGATACCTAACTGAATAAAAGCTAGTCCCATTCCCGGTCTTAAATTGTATTTTTCATAATATTTTTTTATTTGACTCATTGTTAAATATGTAATAATATCATTGATTGTTTTTTTATCTTCTTTTGATAGAGGAAATGAAACTTCATGACTTTTAAGTCTTAAAGTTTTTTCTTTTTCATCAAGTATTTTTAAATCGGGTAATTTCATATTTTCCTCTCCTTTCTTAAATTTAATAAATCATAATTATTTTCTAAATCTTTTATAGCTTCTTCATAAGCTTTCATTTCTTCTTCTGTAAGATTATTATTTTGTATTAAATAATAGTAATGGTTAATTAAAGAAGCTGTTTCAATATCTTGTTCTTTAGAATTTTTTATGTCATTTTTATGACGATAGTTAATTGCAAACATAGCAAGTTCTCTTAATTTAGTAAAATCTTTTTGCCAACCTTTTTTATCTTTTTTTATAATATATTGTTTTAAAAAATCACTCATATATAAATTGCTTTCAAGAGGTAATATACCACTTAATATATACTCATCATAGTTATCTTTTATTTTTTCTATTATATAGCTAAAATAATTTTTATTTTTTAATCGATAATAAAACTTATTAATAAATTCATTCATAAAATTTTTATCTGTTAAATGATTTACATAAAATGTTGTTAATTTATCTAAATTAAAATATTCTATATCTTTTTTAAAAGATAAGCCATCATTTAATATTTTTAATGGGGCATTTTTAGTTATATAAGCAATTCTAATAGTGCCATTAAGGGAATTTATTAAATTATGATAATATAGATAGATAATTAATTCTTCTTCGTTAGTAAAGTTACTAGTAAAGTTGACAATATCTTGCAAATTGCTTTCTCTATATTTTTTTTCTTCTAATGTACCATAGCCATGAATTTCTTTAATATTATCACTAGTTATATGCACTAAACAATACTTCATAATTATCCCCTCAAACTAAACAAATTATATCATATATTTTTATTGTTGTCAAAATGGTGTCAAATATAATGTCAATTTCTTTTAAAGATTTTAACTTTAAAAAGTAAGTGTTTTATGATATTATAAATGAGGTGTTTTTAATGCAAGAGGAAAAAATAAGAAATTTTTCAATTATAGCTCATATTGATCATGGCAAAAGTACGATTGCAGATCGCATTTTAGAATTAACTGGGGCTGTTTCTAAAAGAGAAATGAAAGATCAATTATTAGATAGTATGGATATTGAAAGAGAAAGAGGAATAACTATTAAACTTAATACAGTTAAATTAAGTTATAAAGGTTATACTTTAAATTTAATAGATACTCCTGGTCATGTTGATTTTTCTTATGAAGTTAGTCGTAGCTTGGCGGCTTGTGAAGGAGCTATTTTAGTTGTAGATGCTGCCCAAGGCATCGAAGCTCAAACGCTTGCTAATCTTTATTTAGCATTAAATCAAGATTTAAAAATTATTCCCGTTATAAATAAAATAGATTTACCAAATGCGGATATTCCGAAAGTAAAAAAAGAATTAGAAAATGTTTTAGGTTTTAAGGAAGATGAAATTATTTTAACAAGTGGTAAAACCGGTGTTGGTATTGAAGAATTACTTGATGCGGTTATTGAGAGAATTCCATCTCCCAAAATATCTTTAAATGAAAAAACAAGAGCGTTAATTTATGATTCTTATTTTGATAGTTATAAGGGTGTTGTTCTATTAGTCAAAGTTATTGATGGCATGATTTCAGTTAAAGATAAAATTAAAATGATGGCTACGCAAAAAGTTTTCGAAGTAACAGAACTAGGGGTAAAAACACCTAAAGAAGAACAATTAACCTGTCTTAAAAGTGGGGAAGTTGGTTTTCTTGCTGGGGCGATAAAAGATATTTCTAGTGTTCATGTTGGGGATACTATTACTATTTTAGGAAAAGAAGCAGAAGAGCCAATTAAAGGTTATGCTCCGGTTAAACCCATGGTATATTCTGGCATTTATCCAGTTGAAGCTAATAAATATGAAGCTTTAAAAGATGCTTTAAATAAGTTAAAGTTAAATGATGCTTCACTTACTTTTGAACCTGTTACTAGTGAAGCTTTAGGTTTTGGCTTTCATACTGGTTTTTTAGGCTTATTACATTCTGAAATTATAACAACGAGACTAGAAAGAGAATTTAATTTAGATATTATTGTAACAAGTCCCACAGTTGTTTATTATGCTTATTTAACTGATAATTCAAAAGTTATTGTTGATAGTCCCCATAAAATGCCAACTAGAGAAAAAATTAATTATATTGAAGAACCTTATATTTATACTAATATTATAGCTCCTGCTAATTATGTCGGAGCCATTATGGAATTATGTCAAGATAAAAGAGGTAATTATAAAGCGATTGATTATATTAATGAAGAAAGAGTTAATATTCATTATGAAATTCCTTTATCAGAAGTAGTTTATGATTTTTATGATAAACTTAAAAGTCGAACTAATGGTTATGCATCATTTGATTATGAATTAGTTGGGTATCAAAAAAGCGATTTAGTTAAAATGGATATTTTACTAAATGGTGACAAGGTCGATGCTTTATCCTTGATTATTCATAAAGATGAAGCTTATAATAAAGGTAGAAGTATTACGAAAAAATTAAGAGAAGTAATACCAAGACAAATGTTTCAAGTTAGTATTCAAGCCGCGATTGGCTCTAAAATAATTGCTAGAGAAGACTTAAGTGCGATGCGCAAAAATGTTCTTGCTAAATGTTATGGTGGCGATATAACAAGAAAGAAAAAATTACTTGAGGCTCAAAAAGAAGGCAAAAAAAGAATGAAAATGATTGGTAAGGTAGAAGTGCCAAGTGAAGCATTTTTAAGCATTTTAGGAGGTAATGAAAATGATAAATAGTTATTCTGCTTTTGACGATAAAGTTTATTTAGAAACAAGAAAATTAGTTGATTTACTTTTAAATGAAAATTTAAATTATTTAGAACTAGCTGCTAGAACTCATATTCCAGTGGAAAGAATTAAATCAAGATTAAATAATGATGCCGTTATTAAAATGGTTTATCCTAATAAGAATGAAGAAATACTTCAAAAAATTAAAGAAAGAATGATTGAATTAGATAATAAGAAAAACGATAGTCCTCATTATTTAAGAATTGATATCTTTTCTAAAAATGATTTAGTGACTCAAAAGAAAATATTACTTCATTTGGCTTTATCTTTTCGGGCAAAATTTGAAACAATTAATGCATTATTTGGCTTATCTATGTATGATATTTTAAATAGTAATGATTTAAATGAGTATTATGATGCCCTTAAATATCTTAATATTGAGTCTTTTGATCAAGAAATAGCTAAAAATAATATAATCAATTTTTATAATCAATATGTTCAATGTTTAAGAAAAAAAGATATTGAAGGTATACGCTTGTTATTAAGAAATATTACTGATCATTATGCTCAAGCCTTAAGAAAGAAAAAAGAGGGGGATGGTATTTTTACTGATGAAGATATTTTAACTATGCTTAAATATCAATTAAAATATGGTTTAAAAATTAAACAAATTAGTTCCATCTTTATGATTGATCGTAATACTTATGCTGAAAGAATACAAATTATTTTAGCCAAAGAAGGTAATGAGTTACTAAAAGAACAATATAATCAATTATTTGAATATAATATGGCAATGGGAGAAAAGTATAGAAGACATGGTTAGTGTTTATATCCATATACCTTTTTGTAAGTCAATTTGTTCTTATTGTGATTTTTGTAAAGTTTTATATCAAAAAGAATGGGCAGTTAATTATTTAAAAGGTTTAAAAGATGAAATTAGTGAACGTTATATGGGAGAAAGTGTACGAACCATTTATATTGGGGGAGGAACACCTTCAGCTTTATCTTTAAAAGAGATAGAGTTTCTTTTAATACTAACTAATATTTTTAAAAAAGATAATTTAGAAGAATTTACTTTTGAATGTAATATTGAAGATATTACTGAAGATTTATTATTACTTTTAAAAAAATATCATGTTAATAGGCTTTCAATCGGAGTTGAATCTTTTGACGAAGAAAATCTTTTACTTATGAAAAGATATGCTACTTATTTAGATACTGAAAAGAAGATTAATTTAGCTAGAAGTCTAGGTTTTACTAATATTAATTTAGATTTAATATATGCTTTACCTGGAGAAAAATTAAGCGTTTTAAAAAATGATATTAAACTATTATTAAAACTTAATCCAGAACATATAAGTACTTATAGCCTAATTATTGAAGATAATACTTTTTTAAGTTATAAGCATACCGAAAATATTTCTGATGTATTGGATGCTAAAATGTATGAATATATATGTAAAACTTTAGAGAAAAATGGATATCATCATTATGAAGTTAGTAATTTTTGTAAAGAAGGATATCAATCTAAACATAATTTAGTTTATTGGCATAATCAAGAATATTATGGTTTTGGCTGTGGGGCATCAGGCTATATTGCGGGTGTAAGATATGATAATACCAGAAGTTTATCTCAATATTTAAAAGGAGAATATCAAAGTAGTAATAATTTACTTTCTAAAAATGATATTATGGAATATGAAGTAATTCTTGGTTTAAGATTACTACAAGGTATTAATTTAAATGAATTTAAAGAAAAATATGATGTAGAGTTACACGAAGTTTTTCCAATAAAGCCTTTAATTAAAAATAATGAATTAATTTTAAAAGATGGTTATGTTTTTATTAATCCTAAATACATTTATGTTATGAATGAAATTTTATTAAAATTAGTATAAATTAATTAATTCTATTTAAACTATTATTAGTGATTAAAATGCTCGAGGATTTGCAAGTATTAAATGGTAATTTAGAATTAAAGTTTGCTAAATATAATTATGAATATACAGTTACTGTTGAAGAAGATGTTACCGCTCTTGAATTATCTTTTATCCCTCTTGATGGGGTTAATGTTCTAGTCATAGATAATGAATTAGATGATACAGATAATATTGTTTATTTAAAAGCCTATAAGGATATGGATGAAGAATTATATACTTTGTATGTTCATAAAAATACTACCGAAAGTGTAGATGGCATTCTTAAATATAAAGAAAGTTTAGAAGTTAAAAAAGAAGAAGTAGAACTATATAAAGTTCAAATACTTGGAATAAGTATTTTTCTTATAATTGTTATTATTTTTTGCTTATTATTTAAAAAGAGGAATGTTTAGTTGACAATGACTAAACACTTTATTATACTAACTTTTTGGAAAAAGAGATGGTTATGGAAAAGGCTGTTTTAAAATTAATTGATTTAATGGAAGAAGATAATAAAAAATTAAGAAAGAATATCGTTTTGTTGAATGAGTTGAATTTTTCGAAAAATTTATATATTTTAAGGGAAGCCAAAGAAGCATTAAAATCAAGGCAAATGTTTATTACCTATTTAAAAGGACCCATCAATGATGAAAGAGGGGAAATTTTTGCTAACTTCAATGAACTTTCTTCATTGCTCTGTGAACTGCCTTTAAAAATAAAAGAAAAATTTGATATCATAATGTATATAATTAAAAAAAATATTGACACTGGGATTTTAATAGAAAGTAATTATTTTAATATGGAAGTAATTAATAATTATTCTTTTAAAAGTGCCCCAAAAGAAGAAGCATTAGCGTTTGCTAAATCTAAAACATTTTGGCATTTAGAAGATGGTAATAATATAACTATAACCGAAAAAGAAAGAGCTATTTATGAAGAATTAAAAAAAGTAGCAATAATGTCTTCAGAACATATTAAACCAGTAGTGGAAGCTCACTTTACATTGGCATTTAAATTAATCCATGATTTACCTAATATTGATAGAGAAAATATTGATGAAATTATTTTGGCTTTTGAAAAATGTGGACTATCAAAAGAATTAGTCCAAGAAATAAAAGATTATCTAAATATAGTAGCTAAAAAGAAAAGCCCTACAGTTACACCGGTTAAAAGAGTAATTAATAATAAACCAATATTGAGTAATAAAGAATTAAAAACTTTAAATAGGGAATTGTCTCAATATTATGATTTTGATAGTGATAATGTTCAAAGACCAGTTACTTTGGATGAAGAGTTGCATGTGATTAGTATAATGCAACAATTAGGATTTTCTGAAAATATAATGACTAATATTTTAAATAAATTTAAAAAAATTAGTTGTATGAATCCAATCGTATTATATGTTAGATTATATGATAAATATGCACAATATCAAGATAATGAAGAAGTTAAAAAATTATTACAAGAATTAGAAAATTATTTTCAAGATAGTTTTATCTGTGATAATGAAGAATATAGTATTATTAAAATGTGTTTTGAAGATACATTTAATAAATTATTAAATTTAATTCCTGATAATTATGAATATGAATTTAAGCAAGCTAGATTATTAAAAAGATAATAAAATAAAAAACATCTAATAAAATTTATTAGGTGATTTTTTTGTATAAATTAATAAAACATAGAGGTATTCATAATAAAAATATTAAAGAAAATTCATATGATGCCATACTTAAGGCTTTAAAAAGTGATAAATATATGGGTTGTGAGTTTGATGTAAGAGAAACTTTTGATCATGAATTTATTATTAATCATGATGCCCTTTATGATGGTAAATTAATTGAGAATTTAAATTATAATGAACTACCTAAATATATGCCTAAATTAAGTGATATTTTAAAGATTAATAGTAATAAAATTTTTTTAATTGAGATAAAAAATATTAATTCATTTGCTAAATTTATGAATTTATTAAATAAATATCAAAATAAAAAAATTTATGTTATGAGTTTTTCTAGTAATTTAATTAATAAAATTAATGTTCCTCATAAAACTTATAAAATAGGCATTTTAAATTATGTTTTAAATACTAATGAAGATAGTAAAAATTATGATTTTATAGCTATTTTAAATAGTTTACTTAATGATAAAATTATAAGAATATTAAATAATAAAGAAATATTCTCATATGGCTTATTTGAAAAAATGAATTATGAAAAAGTATATTATATTACGGATAATTAATTATTTATATTTAGTTAATGATATTTTCAAAGAAAAAGGCACTAATATTTATTATGTCCTCACACTTTAAAATAAACTTGTGTTAAGATAAATATTGGAAGACTTAAGTTTGAGTGCTTGCTCCGAAGGGAGTGGCTATTATGAGTAAAAAAGATTGTTTAATCTTTATCCTACTAATAATAATTATTTTATTAATCATCTGGTAGTTCTCAAAAAAAATAAATTAATAAAAAAGGCACTCAATCGGAATGATTGTAGTGCTTTAAAAAATTTGAAAAAATTTTGAGCAAGTACTCAACACTCTAAATAAGTACTTCCATTTTTATTTTATGTCAATTTCTTTGACATATTCATTATATTATATTTTGGCACTTATTTCAAGGTAGATTTACAATATATGAGAAAATATATTTAATAACAACTACTTTTTTAATAGTTTTTATTATATAATTGTTATGGGTGATTACTTATGAAAATGATTATTTCAGCTGGAGGAACTGGTGGGCATATTTATCCAGCTTTAGCTATAGTTAAAAAATTTCAAGAAAAAGATCCTAATTTTGAAGTTTTATATATTGGCACACATAATCGTATGGAGAATGATATTGTTCCAAGAGAAAATATTCATTATGAAGCAATCGAAATTTACGGATTAAGTAAAAATATTTTAAAAGATATTAGAAATGTTAGACTTTTATATAAAGCTTATCAAAAATGTCTTAAAATCATGACAGATTTTAAACCGGATATAGTTGTTGGGGTTGGGGGATATGTAACGATGCCCGTAATTATGGCAGCGAAAAAATTAAAAATAAAATGTGTTATTCATGAACAAAATATGATACCAGGCAAAACTAATAAATTCTTAAGTAAAGGAGTAGATGCTGTATTTACTTCATTTGAAGAGAGTAATAAATATTTTGCTAAAGAAGTTAATTGTATTTATACAGGACATCCTTGTGTTGATAATGTTAAGAATTTAAAAAGTGCTTCTAAAGAAAGTTTAGGATTAGATAAAAATAAAAAATTACTTTTAATTACTAGTGGGTCACAAGGTAGTAGTGGTCTTAATACTAAATTAATTGAATTTTTAAAATTAACTAAAGATGCTAACTATGAAGTTTTAGTTGTTACAGGTAAAAATAACTATGAAAGTTTTACTAAAGATAATCATTTTCCTAAAAATGTTCATTTAATTCCTTATTTAGATAATATGGCCGGTTTCTTTAAAAATTGTGATTTAGTTATAGCTAGATCAGGAGCAGGAACTGTTGTCGAACTTTTAACTAGTAGAACACCATCTATTTTAGTTCCTAGCCCTAATGTTGCTAATAATCATCAATATTATAATGCTTTAGAACTAGATAATAAAAAATTAGCTATTATGATAGAAGAAAAAGATTTAGAAAGCCAAAGCTTAATTAATAAAGTTAAGAATCTTATGAATAGTAGTGCAGAATATAAAGAAATAAAAAATAATTTAAATAATTATCAAATTGTGAAAGCTAGTGATAATATCTATGAGAAAATAAAGGAGATTATTAGTAAATGTTAAGTGATTTTGGTGAAGTTTTAGAAAATGCTTCTTTAGAAAATTATAATACTTATGGCATTAAAACTAGTTGTAAATATTTAGTAAAGCCTAAATCTTTAGATGATTTACAAAGAGTAATGGTTTATTTAAAAGAAAACAATTTTAATTATTATGTTTTAGGTAAAGGATCAAATGTTATTTTACCTGATCATTTATTTAATGGTTTTATAATAAGTTTAGAAAATTTAAATAAAATAAATTTTGAACAAAATTTGGTAACTTGTGAAGCAGGAGCGTTACTTGGTACTTTAGTTAAAGAAGCTATTGAGCATAATTTAAGTGGCTTTGAGTATTTATTTGGGATTCCTGGCACAGTTGGGGGTGCTTTATATGGTAATGCTGGTGCTTATAATCATAGTATTTATGATTGTTTGGAAAGCATAACTATTTTGAAAGATAATGACATAAAAACTTTAAAAAAGAGTGATATTAAAATTGATTATCGGTATACAGAATTTAAAGAAACAAAAGATATAATTGTGGCTGCTACTTTCAAATTAGAATTTAGTGATAAAGAGTCTTTACATGAAATAATTAAAAATATTGGGGAAAAAAGACAAAATAATTTACCTCTTCAATATAAAAATGCTGGGAGTGTTTTTAAAAATCCAACGGGTGATTTTGCGGGACGATTAATTGAAGAAAGCAATTTAAAAGGTTATGCTGTGGGTGGTGCAAAAGTATCAGAAAAACATGCTAATTTTATTGTTAATACAGGGAATATGACTAGTAAAGATGTTAAAGAATTAATTAAACATATTCAAAAAGTAGTAGAAGAAAAATTCAAAATAAAATTGGAGTTAGAACAAATAATAATAGATTGGGATTAATTATGGAAAATAATGTTAATAGTAAAAAGAAGAAAAAAAAGATAAGATTTAAGGCTATAATTGTTATTGTTTTAATTATTTATTTAATTGGGTCATCTTTATATTATATTATAAATAAACCTTTAAAAAGAATTGAAATAACGGGTAATAATTACTTAAAAGATAATTATTTAATCAACTATTTGGATATTAGTGATGAAAGTATTTTTAAAGTTAGCAAAAGTCAAATTAAAAATAAATTATATGAATTAGATTTAGTTAGTGATGTTAAAGTTAAAAAAAATTATTTAGGTATTTTAAAAATAACTATTGAAGAAGGACGTTTTTTATTTTATAACAGTAATACCAATACTTTAGCGTTATCAAACGCCAAAGAAATTGATTATAATAATTTTAGTGATTATGTTTTGGGTGTGCCAACCCTTACTAATTATGTTCCTACAAATATTTATGAGGAATTAATTAAGAAAATGGCAAGAGTAGATAAAAGTATTTTAGCAAATATTAGTGAAATAGCTTATGATCCATCTAAAGTAGGAGATAAAATAATTGATGATAAAAGGTTTAAATTACTTATGAATGATGGTAATATAGTATACATTAATACGGTTAATATTGAAAAAATTAATGATTATTTAGATATTTATGAAGGAATAGTTTCGGTAAATGGTAATACTAAAGGCTGTCTTTATTTAGATAGTAGTAGTGAAAATAATCATTTTAGTAATTGTGAAAGTGAAGTAAAAGATAATGGAGAAAGTGAATTATGATCTTATTTTAGAAAATTTAGTTAATAATTTAGATTATCAACCTAAATTATTACTTCATAGTTGTTGTGGCCCTTGTTCTAGTTATGTTATTACATATCTTAAAGATTATTTTGATATTACAATTCTTTATTATAATCCCAATATTGAACCAAAAGAGGAATATGAAAAAAGAAAAAAAGAGCAAATTAAATTAATTGAGGCTTTAAATTTATCTAATCTTCATTTTTTAGATTGTGATTATGAAAATGATGTTTATCATGAAAAAGTAAAAGGACATGAAAAAGATAAAGAGGGTGGCAGTAGATGTCATTTATGTTATGAATTAAGATTAAATCGTTGTGCAGAATTGGCATCATCCCTTGGTTTTGAATATTTTGGCACAACACTTTCTGTTAGTCCATATAAAAACGCCACCGCTTTAAATAATATTGGTGCTGATTTAGCTCAAAAATATCCGGTGAAATGGTTATATAGTGACTTTAAGAAAAAAGATGGTTATAAAAAATCAATTCTTTTATCGAAAGAATATGATTTATATCGTCAAAATTATTGTGGCTGTTTATATAGTAAAAGAGATGAATAATCTCTTTTTTTGATTAACACTTGTTTGACAATTAGCCTTTTTTATTATACAATAATTTTGCTTTTTAAAGGGTGTATTACAAATTATTTTGGCATTTTTAACAAAAAATTGTTAAAAATTGCAAAAAATTTGGCAAAAAAAAAGGAAATCGGCATGTAGGCGATAATATATATTATTAGAGGGGAAAAAATGCAAACCATTAGTGAAGAGAAAATAAATGAGATTAGAAATAGTGCCGATATAGTTAGTATTATTTCTAATTATATACCACTTAAATTGCAAGGCAAAAACTACTTTGGGGTCTGTCCTTTTCATGATGATCATAAACCAAGTATGTCCGTTTCTAAAGATAGGCAATTATTTAAGTGTTTTGTTTGTAATAAAGGTGGTAATGTTTTTACTTTTGTCAAAGATTATGAAAATATTTCTTATTTAGAGGCAGTTAGTAAAGTTGCTGATATGGTTGGCATTCCCTTAAGTTTTACCCCCATAAGAAAGAATGATGGCAAATATAAGTTAGAATATGAAATAATGAATTATACAACTAGTATTTATCAAAATAATTTAAATAGTAAAGAAGGTATTAAAGCTAAAGAATATTTAGCTAAAAGAAATATTACTCCTGATATTATTAAAGAATTTAAAATTGGTTATGCCTTAAATAAGAATAATTATTTAGCTAATGCTTTAAATAAAAAAGGTTATAGTAATGAGAAATTAAGTCTTCTTGGGCTTATCAATATTGATGGTATTAATACTTATGATACTTTTCAAAATCGTATTATGATTCCCCTTACTAATTTAGATGGAGAAACCGTTGGTTTTACCGGGCGTATTTTTAATGGTGAAGATACAGCAAAATATATTAATACGAAAGAAACTGTTATCTATAAAAAAGGTAATCTGATTTTTAATTATCATAATGCTTTGCCTCATATTAAAACAGAAAAAAGTGCGATTGTGGTCGAAGGTAACATGGATGCGATTAGAATGTATTCTTCCGGAGTTAAAAATGTTTTAGCTTTAATGGGAACAGCCATTACCAAAGAACAAATTGACATTTTAAAAAGGTTAAGGGTACCAATTATCTTAATGCTTGATAATGATAATGCCGGAGAGATTGCCACGAATAACATTGGTGACGAATTAATAAAAAATAATGTTTTAGTTAAAGTTGTTCGCTTAACAAGAGCTAAAGATCCTGATGAATATATTGTTTCATTTGGAATTGATGCTTTTAAAGACACTATTAAAAATAGTTTAAATTATCTAGATTATAAATTGGAATATTTAAAAAAAGATAAAAATTTAGATAATACGATGGAACTTGTTAATTATATTAAAGAAGTTCTAAATAGTATTAAAGAAGCTGATAATTTAACTAAAGAAATTATTTTAAAGAGAATTAGTAATGAATACCATATTGATTATGAAAATCTTAAAAAAGAAGTTTCTTTTAAAGAAGAAAGTAAAGAAGACAATAAAATAGTTTCATCTAATCCAGTAAGTAAGAGAAATAAATATCAAGCATGTGTTTATAATATTTTATATTATATAATGAGTGATAGTAAATATTTAAAAATTTTCAATAAGAAATTAGGTTTTTTAAAAAATGAAGAAGAAAGAAATTTAATTAATGAAATTGAATATTATATTAATTTACATGGCAAAATAAATATAGCTGATTTTATAAGTTATGCTGAAAGTATTGATACTATTAAAGATTTAGTAACTAATATTATTAGTAATGTTAATTTAGATGAATTAAATGATGAGGTATTTTTAGAATATATAGCTAGTTTAAATAAATTATTAAATAAAGAGAATATGCAAAATATTAAAAATAAAATAAATAATTCACGTGATATTAATGAACAAATGGAAAATATTAATAAGCAAATTGATTTAAAAAAGAAAATGTTAGATATAAAAAAGGATGTGTAAAAGATGTTAGAAATTAAAACGTTTGAGGAAAGAAAAAAAGAATTAATTAAAAAAGGTGAAGAAAAAGGTTATATAACTTTTGAAGAGTTAGCTGATGAGTTAAAAGGTCTAGATATGGACAGTGATGCCCTAGATGAGTTATATAATTCTTTAGTTGATGCTGGAATTAGTGTAATTACGGAAGAAGAAGCTGACTCTTCTGAAACTGGTGAAGGTCCAGACTTATTAAATTTAGAAGAAGAGCCAATTATTTTGGATGATGCCGAACTTACTAAAGATGTTAATATTAATGATCCAGTAAGAATGTATTTAAAAGAAATAGGAAGAATTAGTCTATTATCTAGTGAAGAAGAAATGAATATTTCTATGCGAATTGCTGATGGTGATGAAGACGCTAAAAGAATCCTTGCTGAAAGTAATCTTCGTTTGGTTGTTTCGATTGCTAAAAGATATGTTGGACGCGGTCTTTTATTCTTGGATTTGATTCAAGAAGGTAATATTGGCTTAATGAAAGCTGTTGAAAAATTTGATTATGATAAAGGCTATAAATTTTCAACTTATGCCACTTGGTGGATAAGACAAGCTATTACAAGAGCTTTAGCGGACCAAGCAAGAACTATTAGAGTACCAGTTCACATGGTTGAAACTATTAATAAAATGGTTAGAGTTCAAAGACAATTAACTCTTGAATTAAATAGAGAGCCATCAGATGAAGAAATTGCTAAAAAAATGGGTATTTCTATCGATAAAGTTCGTGAAGTTATTAAAATAAGTCAAGAGCCAGTTTCTCTTGAAACTCCGATTGGTGAAGAAGATGATTCTCATTTAGGCGATTTCCTTAAAGATGAGAGTAGTCTTTCTCCAGAAGAATATACTGAAAATGAAATTTTAAAAGAAGAAATAAAAGAAGTTTTACAAACTTTGCAACCAAGAGAACAAGAAGTTTTGGAATTACGTTTTGGTCTAACTGATGGAACATGTCATACTTTGGAAGATGTTGGTCGAAGATTTAATGTTACGCGTGAAAGAATTAGACAAATTGAAGCTAAAGCTTTAAGAAAATTAAGACATCCATCTAGAGCTAAAAAGTTAAAAGATTTTTTAAATAATTAATATGAATAGTGAAAGATTAAAACTTATTGCTAAAAAAATTAGCCCAAATGATATGGTTTTAGATGTTGGATGCGATCATGGTTATTTAGATATTTTTCTTAAAAAAAATAAATTGTGTAAAATGGTATGGGCAAGTGATATTAGCTCTTCAGCTCTTAATTATGCTAAAGAAAATTTTAAAAAATATCATGTTAAAATTGAAACATTTGTGAGTGATGGATTTAATAATATTCCAGAAAATGTAAAATTTAATACCGCGGTAATTGCTGGTATGGGAACACATACTATTTTAAATATTTTAAATCATCCTTTAAGTCCGAATAAATTAATAATTGCTAGTAATAATGATTATTATCTTTTAAGAAAAAAATTAAATGAAATGGGATATAAAATAGTTAGTGAAGATGTCATTTTGGAGCATGAGCATTATTATGTTATTCTTTTGTGTATTAAAGGCACTCAAACCTTAAGTGAACAAGAACTTTTATATGGAATATCTAATAATGATGATTACTATCGTTTTCAAATTGCTGAAAGAGAAAAAATTATGGCTAAAGTACCAAAGTTAAAAAAAGAACAATTAGAAAAAGAATGTTTAGAATTAAAAGGCCTTATTGAAAGAAAGTAGGGCCATTTTCTTTGGTTGCATTAGTTATTGTTTTGATTTTTTCTTTGATCGGAGCAATATTTTCACTAGTTTTAGTCATAATCCGGTTAGTGGTGTTATTTCCTAGTTCTTTAATTAAGTTAATGGCACTTCTTGCATTATTCATTAAAGGTTTGGCTTCTTTATAAAGAGGTATTAATTCGTTTACTACTCCTAAAGTTTTAGATATTCCGCCCAAAACTTTACCAAATGATAATCCAGTGCCAATTCTTGGTCCAAACATATAAACCACCTAATATAATTTATGCAAAATGGCAAAATCTTTTGTCTAATGGAAGAAATACCTTTTAAATAACTAGTAACAATTATTTATTTATGCTATAATAATTTTTAGAATAATATAAAGAGGTACAAGATGAAAGAATCTAAAAATAAAAATCTTTTAGAATATATTTTTAGTACAATTATAGCAATTATTTCCTATGCCTTATTAGGTCTTAAAGTCTGTACTATTATTTTATGGAAAAAAATATTTACCCCTTCTAATAAAAAGAAAACATATCATTATAGTCCTAAAACATTATTAAAATTAGAAAGAGAAGCCGATGAATTATTAATAGATTTAACTAAAGAAGGAGCTACTAGAAGTAAAACAATTAATACTTATTATTATAAAGTTAGATATAAAGATGGTAAAATTATTAAAGGTAAAATGAATGGCTCATCTAAATTAGATATTAATTCATTTTTGGTTAATGAAGGTTATACAGTATATAGTATTAAAACTAGTCCATTAATTAATTTACTTAATAAAGATATTGGTGGTAATAAATTAAAAAGTAGTGATTTAGTTTTCTTTTTAACCCAATTATCTACTTATTTAAAATCAGGTTTACCCATTAATGAATCAATTAAAATTTTGGGTCACCAAATTAAAGGAGCCACTAAAAAAAGGGCATTTGAAACAATATCTTTTGAACTAGCACTTGGTTCTTCTTTTTCACAAGCTTTAGAAAAAGTAGATGGTATGTTTCCACCCCTTTTAATTAATATGGTTAAAGCTAGTGAAGTTAGTGGAACTTTAAATGAAACTTTAGAAGATTTAGCGGCATATTATAAAGAAATAGATAATACGCACAGGGAAACAGTTAGTGCTCTTACATATCCCGCTTTTGTCTTTGTTTTTGCCATTTTGGTTATTATATTTGTTATGACTTATATAATTCCTGAATTTGTTAAGACTTATAGTTCTAGTAATATGGAATTAAATGGCTTTACGCAATTTATTATAAATATTAGTAATTATTTATCCGCTAATATATTAAATATCTTCTTAATCATATTAGCCATTATAATATTATTTATAATTCTATATAAAAATGTTCGTGAATTTCGGAAAATGGTGCAAACTTTTTTAATGCATATTCCTTTAATTAAAGATATTATCATTTATAATGAGTTAGCTATTATAACTAAAACTTTTGCTTCTCTTTTAAAAAATAATGTTTTTATTACTGAAAGTATGGATATTTTAAAAAAGATTACCAATAATGAAGTATATAAGGAAATTATTGAAAAAACGGTAAATAATATAGTTAAAGGCGAAAAAATTTCTTTATCTTTTAAAGATCATTGGGCAGTTCCTG
Organism: uncultured Bacilli bacterium; assembly: GCA_947601485.1. Lineage (GTDB taxonomy): Bacteria > Bacillota_I > Bacilli_A > RF39 > UBA660 > SIG200. The sequence goes on along the minus strand of CANQGF010000003.1, from coordinate 37,274 downwards.
AAGTTTGTTATTATATGATTTCGACTGGCGAAGAAACGGGTAAATTATCAGAAATGATGGATAAAATTAGTCATTATTATCAAGATTTACATCGAAATATTGTCAAAAACATTAAGACTTTAATTGAACCATTTTTAATTGTCTTTTTAGCTATAGTAGTTGGTAGTATTTTAATAGCAGTTATTGTTCCAATGTTTGAAATGTATGGGGAAGTGATGGAATGATTGGATTACTTTTATTTATTATCGGGGCTATTTTAGGCTCATTTTACTTTTGCCTTGCATCTAGATTACCAATTCATAAAAGCATTTTAGGAAGAAGTGAATGTGATAGTTGTCATCAATCTTTAAAGTGGTATGAATTAATACCTCTTGTATCTTATTTAATATTTCATGGTAAATGCCATCATTGTCATCATAAGATTGGCTTTGAATATTTTATTATTGAATTTTCTTGTGCTCTTTTATTTTTAGCAGGCTATTTATATTTAGGATTAACAGTTAAATACTTTATCTATTTAGTTTTAATTTCTTTAGGTATTATTATTTTTATAACTGATTTTAAATATATGATTATTTTAGATTCTTCTTTATTAATTAGTGCTATAAGTATAACAGTACTAAAATATTTTGAAGGTGGCATTAAATATGTTATTTGGTCAATCTTTTTTGGTGTATGTTTATTTTTGACAATTTATTTAATTAAGTTAATTGGGGATTTTATTTTTAAAAAAGAATCACTTGGGGGAGGAGATATTAAACTTTCTTTTATTATTGGTCTTGCTTTAGGATACCCTTATATTGGTTATGAAATAGGGTTGATTGCTTTGATTTTTGCTTCATTTTTAGCCTTACCTTACGCCCTAGCTCAAATTTATTTAACTAAAAAAAATGAACTTCCATTCGGTCCATTTTTAATTGCTTCATTAGTTATTGTCTTTGTTTTTTATGAGAAATTTTATAATTTATTAATTTTCTTTTAAAGAACAGTAACAATATAACCAATAATGGCTGCTGCTACACTAAGTAGCATTAAAATTAACATTGCCCAGACAACTATTTTTTTAGTTTTCTTTTTCATATACATCCCTTCAACAATTAAAAATATATCATACTTTATGCATTTTTAAAAGAGTTTTTGCATATTCTTTGATGGAGGATAATATGCCAAAGCTAATTAGAAAACATAAAAAATATTTAATTTTTGTTTTAACTGTTGTTTTAGTTGGGATTGTAGTAGGGTTTATTTATGCTAATTTGCAAAGTGGTAATATAAAGGCAAATATCATTAATACTTTAGAGGGCATTGGTACTTTTCGTTACAATGCCATTTTTAAAGATTTAATTATTATGTCTTTATTATTAGTATCTTCTTTCTTAATTATTGGTTTACCATTATGTTTATTTTATCTTTTTTATGAAGGAATATCTTTAGGATTTTTAATAAGTATATTTATGATGACTTTCAAAATAAAAGGTTTAATTTATATACTTATTTATCTTCTTTTTAATAAAATTATTACTTTATTTATAATGTTTTTCTTTTTAAAACATGTAATTAATATTGGGAGATATGTTATTGGTTTAATTATTTATAAAAAAGATAGTTTAATTAAAGAAAAAATATTTTTGAATTTTATGACCAGTTTAAAATATATTATTGTTCTTTTTGTTATTAATATTATTTTATATTTCTTATCTTATTTTTTAATGAGTAAATTTAGTTTTTTACTTAATTAATTCATTAAAAAGTCAAAAAAGTAAAATTTTTAAAAAATTAGCACTCATATATTGACAAGTGCTAAACATAATATTATAATGAGATTGGCATTTGAAAAGAACGAGTGCTAATCAAAGGTGGTGATACATTGATAATGGATGATCGAAAAAAAGAATTATTAAAAGAAATTGTTGAAAATTATGTTAAAACAGTTAAACCTGTAGGTAGTAATTCTTTATGTAAAAAGCTTAAATGTTCAAGCGCTACGATTCGAAATGAAATGGCTTTATTAGAGAATATGGGCTATATTGAAAAAAATCATATTTCAAGTGGTCGGATTCCGAGTGAAAAAGGCTATAGATATTATGTTGAACATTTAATGCAACCTAAAGATTTAACTGGGGAAGATATGCTAAAACTACAAACGATTTTTGCTAATAATGAATTAGAAGTTAATGATGCAGTAACTAAATGCATGGAAATAATTAGTGATATGACTAATTATACTTCGATTGTTTTAGGTAAAAATAGTAGTGATAATTATTTAAAGCAAATTAATCTGATTGCTTTAGATGAACAAAAAATTATTGCTATCGTTTGTACGGATAAAGGCGTAGTAGAAAATAAGCAATTTATTTTACCAACTGATACGGATATTTTAGAAGTTGTTAAAACGGGAGAGATGATCAATAAAATGCTTGTTGGAACTCCAATCAATAATGTGGCTGAAAAGTTAGAATTTGAAATTAAGCCAATTATTGCCAAAAAAGTTAAAGATTATGAAACAGTTTACAATATTTTCTATGATGCTTTTAATGATTTTTTACATCATAATACCAATATTCATGTATCAGGAAGAGTTAATCTACTAAAAGAACCAGAATATGATAATACGGATAGTATAAAAAGAATAGCTTCCAAATTAGAAGATAATTCTTTTAAAGAAATGCTTGATAGTATTGATGGTAGTGAAGATTTAAAAATTTATATTGGTGAAGAAAGCAACTTTGATGATAATGTTACCGTTATAAAAAGAAAATATAAATCTGGGGGAGAAGAAGGAACAATAGCTATTATTGGGCCAAAGAGAATGGAATATGAAAGAGTTGTTTCACTTCTTAACTATATGGTAGATAAAATAGAGGGAAAAGATGATGGAAGAGAATAATGAAGTAAAGGATGAAAAACATCCAAAGAAGGAAAATAAAAAACATAATGAAGAACTGGAAAAACTAAAAAATGAAAATGCTTCATTAAATGATAAATTATTAAGAGTTATGGCTGAAATGCAAAATATCAAAAAAAGATATGAAGATGAAATCATGCGTATTTATAAATACGATGGCGAAGATTTTATTAAAAAAAGTTTAGTTATTCTTGATAATTTTGAAAGAGCCATCAATATGGATAATCAAAATTTAAATGATGAAGTATCAAAGTTCTTAAATGGCTTTAAATTAATCTATAATGATTTTAAAAATATTTTAGATACAAAAGGTGTTAAAGAAATTGATGCTTTAAATAAAAATTTTGATCCTAATATGATGGAAGCTGTCTTAACTGAAAATGATGAGACAAAAGAATCAGGGATTGTCACTTGTGTGATGCAAAAAGGTTATATTTATAATGATAAAGTTATAAGACCAGCCATGGTCAAAGTTAATGAAAGGAAAAGTGAATAATATGGCAAAAATTATTGGTATCGATTTAGGTACTACAAATAGTTGTGTCGCTGTACTTGAAGGTGGAGAAGCAAAGGTTATTCCTAATAGTGAAGGAAATCGTACTACTCCTTCAGTAGTGGCATTTAAAGGTGATGATGAATTAGTTGGAGAAACAGCTAAAAGACAAGCTGTAACCAATGTTAAAAATACTATTTCATCAATTAAAAGAAAAATGGGAACTAGTGAAAGAGTAGAAGCTAATGGTAAAAAATATACACCAGAAGAAATTAGTGCTAAAATTTTAAGTAAACTTAAAGCTGATGCTGAAAGTTACTTAGGTGAAAAAGTTACTAAAGCTGTTATTACTGTTCCAGCATATTTTAATGATGCTGAAAGACAAGCAACCAAAAATGCTGGTAAAATTGCTGGGTTAGAAGTTGAAAGAATTATCAATGAACCAACCGCTGCAGCTTTAGCTTATGGACTAGATAAACAAGATAAATCACAAACTATATTAGTTTATGATTTAGGTGGTGGTACATTTGATGTATCCATTCTAGAACTTGGTGATGGTGTATTTGAAGTTAAAGCTACAAGTGGTAATAACCGTCTTGGTGGTGATGACTTCGATGCAAGAGTAAGCGATTATATTGTATCAGAATTTAAAAAAGAACATGGCGTTGATTTATCCAATGATAAAATGGCTATGCAAAGAATTAAAGATGCTTCTGAAAAAGCCAAAAAAGATTTATCTGGTATGACTAATGCTCAAATTAGTTTACCATTCATTGCTCAAAGTGATGAAGGACCTCTTCATTTAGAAATGAGTTTATCAAAAGCTAAATTTGAAGATTTATGTCGTGACTTATTTGATTCAACTCTTGAGCCAGTAAGAAAAGCTTTAAAAGATGCTAAACTTACAAATAGTGATATCGATAAAGTTATTTTAGTTGGTGGATCAACTCGTATTCCATACATTCAAGAATTAGTTAAAAAAGAATTAGGTCAAGAGCCTAATAAGAGTGTTAACCCTGATGAAGTTGTTGCCATGGGTGCAGCTATTCAAGGTGGTGTTTTAACTGGTGAAGTTGATGATATCGTTTTACTAGATGTTACACCGTTATCACTTGGTATTGAAACCCTTGGTAATGTTATGACTGTTTTAATTCCAAGAAATACTACAATTCCAACAAGCAAGAGTCAAGTATTTAGTACTGCCGTTGATAATCAACCCGCTGTAGATATCCATGTTTTACAAGGTGAAAGACCTATGGCCTCTGATAATAAGACTTTAGGAAACTTCCAACTTACTAATTTACCTCCTGCTAAAAGAGGTGTACCACAAATCGAAGTTACATTTGATATCGATGCAAACGGTATTGTTAATGTTAAAGCTAAAGATTTAGGTACAGGTAAAGAACAATCAATTACTATTACATCTAGTACAAATCTTACTGATGAAGAAATTGATAAAATGGTTAAAGAAGCCGAGGCTAATAAAGAAGCTGATGAAAAACGTAAGAGTGAAGCCGAAGTTAGAAATAATGCCGATTCTATGGTTTTCCAAACTGAAAAAGCATTAGAAGATTTAGGTGATAAAGTCCAAGCTTCTGATAAAGAAAAAGCTGAAGCTGCTATTAAAGAAGTCAAAGATGCAATGAGTGGAACTGATACTGATAAAATTAAAGAAAAAACAGAAGAACTTTCCAAAATTGCCATGGATTTAGCTGCTAAAGTATATCAAAATGCTCAACCTGAACATGCTAATGAAGAAAAAAATACTGAAGAAAAAACTAAAGCCAATGATGGCGTTGAAGAAGCTTCATTTGAAGAAAAATAAAAAATTATTAATGGTTTTGGGGAAGAGTCTAACTCATCCCCTTTACTTGATTAAGGAGATATAATGGCAAAAACAAGAGATGAATTTGAAGATTTATATAAATGGAACGTAAAAGATATTTATAAAAGTGATAAAGATGCTTTAAAAGAAATTAAAACAATTACTAATATGTTAAAAGAATATCATCAATATGAAGGGCATATTTTAGATAGTGCTGATAATTTATTAAACTTACTTAAATTAGATAGTAGTATTGGTGAACAAATGGAAAAAGTCTTTATTTATGCTCATATTAATAATGATGCTGATACACTAAATACTAATTACCAAGTCCTTTTTGGTAAAGCTAAAAATCTATATACAAAGTATTTAGAAACAACATCATATATTATTCCCGAGCTTTTAAAACAAGATATAGAAGTTGTTTTAAAATATATAAATGATAATCCAGAATTAAAACGTTACAAAAGAATGTTAAAAAATATCTATCGCAATAAAAAACATGTTTTAAGTAGTGAAGTTGAAGCTTCTTTATCAGCATTTGCCAAACTTATGGATGCTCCTGAAGAAATTATGTCGTCTCTTTCTGATAGTGATTTTAAATTTGATAATATAGAAGTTTCAGGTAAAAGTGTGGAACTTACTGAAAGTAATTATGCTACTTATATTAGAAGTAGTGATCGTAAAATAAGAAAACAAGCCTTTCAATCATTATATAAAACTTATGCTAATTATAAAACCACGATTGCGGCCGTTTTACGTAATGAAGTAGAAAAGAATGTTGCTAATGCTAAATTAAGACATTATAAAAATAGTTTAGAAGCATCTCTTTTTCATGATGAAATAAAACCAAGTATTTATTATAATTTGATTGATGCTGTACATAAAAATTTACCATCTATATATAAATATTGGGATTTAAAGAAAAAGTTACTTAAACTTCCTGAAATGCATTTATATGACACTTATACAGATTTAGAGATTAAAGGAAATAGTAAGAAGTATACTTTTGAAGAAGCCAAAGATTTAGTATTAAAAATTGTTAGTCCTTTGGGTGATACTTATGTTCAAGATATTACTAAAGCCTTTACTGAACATTGGGTTGATTCATGTAATAATATAGGTAAAAGAGGGGGAGCTTATTGTACATCTTGTTATAGTGTTCACCCTTATGTTCTTATGAGTTTTGAAGGTAATTTAAATGATGTTTCAACTTTAGCTCATGAACTAGGACATGCAATGCATTATTACTATGCTTGTCAAAATCAAACCTTTGAAGATTATGGTTATAGTATTTTTGTAGCTGAAGTAGCTAGTCAAGTTAATGAAATTTTATTAAGTCGATATTTATTAGATCACAGCAATGATAATAGTGAAAAAATTCAAATAATTGATGATTTATTACAAAAATATAAAGCTAGTATTTTTAGACAAACAATGTTTGCTGAATTTGAATTATTTATTCATGAATATACAGAAAATGGTGGTATTCTTACTAGTGATGTAATGAATCAAAAATACTATGAACTTAATAAATTATATTTTGGCAATAATGTTTTTATTGATGATGAAATAAAATATGAATGGGAAAGAATACCTCACTTTTATATGAATTATTATGTTTATCAATACGCTACTGGATTTGCATCTGCAATTAATATTGCTAATCAAATTTATGATGGTAATAAAGAAGCCCAAGATAATTATTTAAAATTTTTGAAATTAGGATGTACTAAAAATCCAATTAATTCTCTTAAAGTAGCAGGCATAAATATTGAAAGTGAAGAAGTTATGAATAAAGCGATTAAATTCATGGATGAATTAATTGAGGAATATGAAAAATTACAAGGATGTGTTAAGTAATGAATAAAAAAGATTATTATGAAATTTTAGGTGTTTCCAAAAATGCCACAGATGATGAAATAAAAAAGGCATTTAGAGTTCTTGCTAAAAAATATCATCCTGATGTTAATAAAGAACCAGGAGCAGCTGAAAAATTTAAGGAAATTGGTGAAGCTTACCAAGTATTATCTGATAAAAATAAAAGAGCTCAATACGATCAATTTGGGCATGCTGCTTTTGAAAATGGTGGTGGTGCTCAAGGATTCAATATGGGTGATATTGATCTTGATGATATCCTATCTAGTATTTTTGGTGGTGGATACAGTCGAGGTTTTGATTTTTCTGATGCCTTTGGTGATGTTTTTGGTAGTAGACGTTCAAGTGGCCGTAAAAGAGCTACTCGTGGCGAAGATTTATTAATGCGCATTAAACTTACTTTTGATGAAGCAATTAATGGTTGTAAAAAAGATATTCGCGTTAATGTGACCGATGTTTGTGATAAGTGCCATGGTGCTGGTGGTTTTGGCGAAGCAAAATGTAGTACATGTAATGGACTTGGGGTTATCAAAGAAGAACAAAGAAGTTTATTTGGAGTTGTCCAAACTCAAAAAACATGTCCAAATTGTCGAGGAACAGGTAGAACATTCAGAGAAATTTGTGATGAATGTCATGGTGAGGGTCGAATAACCAAAAATAAGACTTTAACGGTTAATATTCCTGCTGGTGTCTCTAATGATAGTCAACTTCGATTAAGTGGCAAAGGCGGTGCTGGTGTTAATGGTGGCGAAAATGGGGATTTATATCTAGAATTTGTTGTGGCAGAACACAAATATTTTGAAAGACATGATAATGATATTTATTTAGAAGTGCCAATAACTATTACAGAAGCCATTCTTGGATGTAAAAAAGAAATTCCTACTTTAACTGGTAATGGCTATATTGAAATTAAACCAGGAACTCAAAATTACACTAAATTAAAATTAAAAGGTAAAGGTGTAAAAAATGCAAGTAGCAATATAACTGGTGATATGTATGTTGTTTTAAATATCATTATGCCAACGAAACTTACTAAAAAGCAAAAAGATTTATTAGAAGAGTTAAGTACAACTGATTTAGCTAATGAGCCAGAATTTAAAGATTTTGAAAGAGCTTTAAAATAGTATATTTTAATAATTTCAATTCATAATAAAAAGGCAAGCACTAAAAAGTGCTTGGTAGTTTTCATTTTGCAGGACACTTTATTTAAAATAAGGTGTCTTTTTTAAATTTTATTTTAATTAAAAATGTTTAATTTTTTATTATTTGTTGTTTACAAATAGTAAAAATTTTTTTATAATAAATTTTAGTTTTGGAGGTGCCAAATGAACTATACATTATTAGTTATGCTCTTAAAAGATTTAGTGATTTTGCCCTTTCAAGAAATCAAACTTGAATTAAAAGATGAAATAAGTAAAAAGATAATTAAATTAAGTAATAAGAAATACAATGATCGTGTTTTAATTGTTTGTCCTAATAATAGTGATAATGAAACTTTAGTAGAAGATTTACCTAAAGTAGGAGTTGTTGCTTATATTAAAAGTAAGATAGAGTTATCTAATGGCAATTTAAGACTTACTTTAAAAGGCGAAAAAAGGGTTAAAGTTTTAAATTATCAAGCATTTACTGATGATGTAATCGAGGCCGTTTTAACAGATATTATTTTACCTAAATTAGAGCCTAATGGCGAAGAAGTTATCAGAAGAAAGTTAAAAGAAATTTTATATGATTATATATCATCTTCCAAAAGTATTTCTAATAGTATTATTAAAATTGTTGAAGATAATGATGATTTGAACTTCTTAACCGACGCCATTACATCCTTTTTACCCTTTGATTCAATTAAGAAAAATGAATATATGATTGAATTAAATAGTGAAAAAAGAGCCTTATCTTTAATTAGAGATATTAAATTAGAAATTCAATATAATAAATTAGAAGAAAAAATTGATAATAATGTTGAAGTTAAATTAACGAAAGAGCAAGAAGAATATTATTTAAAAGAAAAATTAAAAGAAATTGAAGAAACTTTAAATGTTAGTGATGGAAGTAGTGATTATGAAAAGTATTTAAATCTTTTAAATAATTTAGATATTGCTAAAAAAACTTATGATAAATTATTAAATGAAATTGAAAAATTAAAAAGGTTACCATCTTCATCACCTGAATATGCTGTAATTATTAATTATTTAGAAGTGGTTTTAAATTTGCCATGGAATATAAGTAGTGAAGAAAATTTAAATAGTAAGAGTGTTCTAGCTCATTTAAATAAAAGTCACTATGCATTAGATGAAGTAAAAGAACGTATTGAAGATTATCTAACTCTTAAGAATGTTAATCCAGATATTACTAATCCAGTTATTTGTTTAGTTGGACCTCCTGGAGTAGGAAAAACAACCATTACTAAATCCATTGCGGAAGCCTTAAATCGTGAATTTTGCAAAATTAGTGTTGGTGGATTAAATGATGCGACGGAATTAATTGGCTCAAGAAGAACTTATTTAGGGGCTTTACCAGGTAAAATTATGCAAGCTTATAAAAAATGTGGTGTGAATAATCCAGTTATTTTAATTGATGAAGTAGATAAAATGGTTAAAGATTTTAAAGGTGACCCTACTAGTGTTCTTTTAGATGTTTTAGATGAAAATCAAAATAAAAGTTTTATTGACAATTATATTGAAGAGCCTTTTGATTTAAGTCATACTTTATTTATTTTGACCGCTAATACCGTTGATACTATTCCATATACTTTGTATGATCGATTAGAAATAATTAATTTATCTAGTTATACAGTTTTTGAAAAAGTAGATATTGCTAAAAAATATATCTTACCTAAAATATATGATGAATTTAAAATGGCTAAAAAATTAATTATGAAAGATGACACCCTTATTTATCTTATTAATAATTATACTAAAGAAGCTGGCGTTCGTAATTTAACGAAATATTTAAAAAAATTAGTGACTAAATTTTTAGCTAGTAAAAAAGATAGTTATACAATAACTAATGAAGATGTTAGAAAGTATTTAAAAGAACCTTTATATGAAATAAAACTAGATAAAATTGAAACAGCGGGAGTGGTTAATGGTCTTGCTTATAGCAAACTTGGTGGTGGAGTCATCAGGGTTGAAGCAAATATTTATAATGGTGATGAGAAAATTATTTCGACAGGCTCTTTGGGGGATGTTTTAAAAGAGAGCGTTTTGGTTGCCACATCATATATCAAAGCAAGTGATTATGTTAGTAGTACAGTTTTCTATAACCGAACAATTCATATTCATCTTTTAGATGGTGCAACTTCTAAAGAAGGACCATCTTGTGGAGTAGCAATTACTACTGCTTTAATTTCACAATTACTTAATATTAAAGTTAGTGAATTAGTTGCTTTTACGGGAGAAATAACTTTAAATGGTCATATTTTACCTATTGGAGGGTTAAAAGAAAAATTAATCGCAGCCTATAATAATGGTATTAAGAAAGTTTATATTCCTAATGATAACGCTAATGATTTAATAGATATTCCTAAACAAATAATTGAAAGTTTAGAAATTATATTGGTTAGTGATTATAAGACAATTTATGAAGATTTATTTCTAAAGGAAAAATAATATAATCCGAAGTTATATTATTTTTTTTTCGTCATATTATTTTTTAGGAGATGATAATATGTATGTAAAAATACCTTTTGAAAGCACCATTGATTTTAAAAGTAATATAGCTGAAATAACTAAAATGTCTTTAGAACATGATTTTAATGTAAGTGAAGGAATAGTTTTAGGTAACTTTTATATAAGTGGCGAATATAAAAGTTTAGATGTAAGTGTTAATACTGAACCTTTTAAATATACACTTCCTTTTACTGTGGAATTAAGTAGTGATATTAGAGAAGATTCCCTTGAATTTAATATTGAAGATTTTTCCTATGATATTCTTGATAAAAATAGTTTAAAAGTTTATATTGAATATTCTCTTAAAGGTGAAGTTAGAGAGGAAGAAAAGGTTGAAACTGAAAGAACTGAAGATACAAAAGATGATGAAGTGACTTTTGAAAGAGTTAATGAAGATGAACTTAATAGTGAGTTAGAATTTATTGATGAATTTTTAAATCAAAAAGAAATTGAAACTAAAAAAGATGATAAGGAAGTTAAAGAAGATAAAGAAGAAAGAATAGAGGAAGATACTATAGAAGAAACTAGCAAAAATGTTATAAAGGAAGATGCAATAAATAAAGATAGATTAAATGAAGAAAGCGAAAAAACTATTATGGAAACTATAAAAGATAGTGATGATACTTTTGTAACATATCATGTTCATATTGTAAAAGAAAGCGAATCTTTAGAAACGATAGCTAATTATTATAATGTTCCAAGTAATCTTTTAATGGAATATAATAATGTTGATTCAGTTAATATGGGTGACAAAATTTTAATTCCAAAAGCTGATGAATAAACTTGAAAGTTTAAAATCTTTATATAAACCTTATCGTTATACAATTAAGGGAAAATGTACAATTTTAGAAACCACAAGTGGTAATTTCGTGGTCAAAAATAAACCTAAAAATAAAGATTTAAATAGTATTTTTAGTTATTTAAAAAGTCGAGGCTTTAATAATTTTCCTGAATGTTATGGCAATTTTAATCGAAATGATGATAGTATGGTTTATGAGTACATTGAAGATAATGAAGTTATAAATCCTAATAAAAGTGAAGATTTAATTAATTTGATTGCTTTAATGCATTCTAAAACTTCTTATAATAAAGAAACAAGAGAAGAAACATATCGGGAAATTTATGAAAAAATTGATGATAATATTATTTATTTGAAAGATTATTATTTAAAATATTATGATTTGTTTTTAAAAAAAATTTATCCTTCGCCATCTGAATATGAATTTTTAAGAGTTTATTCTAAAATCAATGCTGCTTTAGATTTTTCTAAAAGAGAACTAGATGACTGGTATAGTTTAGTTAAAAGTAGTAATAGTGAAAGAGTAGCTCTTATTCATAATAATTTAAGTTTAGATCATTTTTTAGTAAATGATAATCGAGAATATTTAATTAGCTGGGATGAAGCCACTTTTGATACACCTATTTTGGATTTATTTAAACTCTATCAAAATAACTATTGGGATTTAGAATTTTCTTCTTTATATCAAAAATATACAATGATATCTCCTTTAACTAAAGAAGAAGAAAAATTATTTTTTATTTTAATTAGTTTAGTACCTGAAATTAAATTTGAAGGTAGTGAATTTGAGAAGTGTAAGGAAATGCGTAATAAGATTGATTATGTTTTTAAAACAGAAGTATTTTTAAAGCCTTTTTTTGAAGATAAGAGTAATTAATACCAAATTATTCTGCTGATACAAATAAATAATAGAATAATTTCAATAGTTAAAATAAAAATGTTATATCTAAAAGGAAGTATAAAAGTAATAATTAATTGATAAAAGATTAAAATACATAAACCAATCGCACAAAAGATAAAAAATGTTGGATTAGGTCTAGGTCGTTGGGGCATAAATATCACCTATAGTATTATATTTAAGGGTGATATTTTTTGTGCCTAAAAATTGGCAATGTTTTTTTGAACTTTTGTTTGCAAAGCGTAAAAATGTTTGCTATAATAAAACTGGAGATGTTAAAAATGGAATTAAAAGAGAAATTACAAATTTTAGCTGATAGTGCCAAATATGATGCTTCATGTTCTTCAAGTGGTAGCACTAGAATTAATAACTCTGGTTTAGGAAATGCCCATTTAAGTGGTATTTGCCATTCTTTTGCATCAGATGGAAGATGTATTTCTCTTTTAAAAATTCTTTTAACCAATATTTGTATTTTTGATTGTAAATATTGCCTTAATCGTCGTAGTAATAATGTTAAAAGAGCTATTTTTACTCCGGAAGAAATATGTGAAATAACTATTAATTTTTATCGTCGTAATTATATTGAAGGTTTATTTTTAAGTTCTGGTATTATAAAATCACCTGATTATACAATGGAACTTTTAATTAAAACTATTAGTCTTTTACGTTATAAATATCATTTTGGAGGTTATATTCATGCTAAAGCTATTCCCGGCGCTAGTACATTTTTGTTAAAAAAATTAGGCAGTTTAGTTGATCGCTTGAGTGCAAATGTTGAATTACCTACGGAAAATGGTTTAAAACTTTTGGCTCCTAATAAAAATATGAATAAAGTAAGTGAAATTATGGGGTTTGTTAGGGACAACCGAAGCAAGAGTTATGTTCCAGCTGGACAAAGTACCCAAATGGTTATCGGGGCAACTAATGAAACCGATTTGGATATTATGAGTAAAAGTGAAGGAATGTATAATAGTTATAAATTAAAAAGAGTTTTTTATTCCGCTTATATTCCTGTTAATAAGGATAATCTTTTACCTACTTTAAAAATGCCACCTTTAAAAAGAGAAAATCGTCTTTATCAAGCTGATTGGCTTTTAAGATACTATGGATTTAAAGTTGATGATTTATTAGATAAACAAAACCCTAATTTTAATATTTTAGTAGATCCTAAAGCTTCATGGAGTTTAAGACATTTAGATGAATTTCCCAAAGAAGTTACAACTTGTAGTTATAATGATTTATTAAAAGTTCCGGGTATAGGTGTAACATCAGCAAAAAGAATAATTAAATCAAGAAGATATTTTAAGCTCACTTTTAATGATTTAAAAAAGATGGGAGTTGTTTTAAAAAGAGCAAATTATTTCATTACTTGCAATGGTAAATATAATCTTAATCAAGAATTATTTAGTAAAAACTTTATTGAAGCTAATTTAGTTTCTCTTGATTCAGCAAATAAATTAGTAAGTAATGTAGAACAGTTGAGGTTGTTTTAAATGAATAATATTTATATATATAATGGTGAATTTAATGCTTTACTAAATTTATTAGCTTATTTTTTTCAAAATAAAATTAAGCCAAGCAATATTAAAAAAGAAGGATATTTAGGTAATTTATTTGATTATGTTATCAATTTAAATCTTGATAATAAAGATCTAACTTCCCAATTTATAAATTACTTTGGTAAATATAATATGCATCAAATTTATTATGTGTTTTTATCAAATGAAGATAATAAAGAATTAATAATTTATTATTATCTTTTAAACTTTTTTAAATATCGGGAAAATTTAGTTAAAATGCGCAATTTAAAATGTGTGAATGAAACTTTGAGAATATGTAAGAAAGTCGGTAATGAAGCCCATCGGTTTAAGGGCTTTGTTAGGTTTAAAGAACTTAAAAATAAAATATTGTATGCTACAATTAGCCCTGATAATGATATTTTAGAAATTATTAGTGTTCATTTTAAGAAGAGATTAAAAAATGAATATTGGCTTATAAAAGATGAAAAAAGAAAAATAATAAGTGTATATGATAAAAAAGATTTTTACATTTTAAAAGAAGATGAGCTTAATATTAAAGATTTAATATTAAGTGACAGTGAAAAAGATATGGAAAGATTATGGAAAACATTTTATGACACAGTGGGAATTAAAGAAAGAACTAATGAACGTTGTCGTATGAACTTTATGCCTAAAAAATATTGGCATAATATTTTGGAAGTGAGTGGTGAAATTGAAAAAAGTTGTTAAAGGTAATGAATTAAGTATTAAAATGGAGGAAGCTGTTAATCTTCTTTGTGATACAGTTAAAAGTACGTTAGGTCCAAAAGGAAGTAACGCTATTATCGATCATTCAACTTTTAGCCCATTTGTAACTAATGATGGCGTTACCATTGCGGAAAATATTGAAAGTGATGATGAGTGTATTAATACAATTCTTTCACTTGCTAAAGAAGCTTCTATTAAAACTAATGAAACAGTGGGTGATGGAACTACAACAACTTTAGTTCTTTTACAAAGTCTTTTTAATAATGGTAAAAAATTAATAAAAGAAGGTATTAGTCCTATTAGCATTAAAGAAGAATTGTTAAAAAGTTTAGTTGGTGTTAAAAAAGAAATTTTGAAACTTTCCAAAATACCTTCCAAAGAAGAATTAAAATATATTGCGACTATTTCAAGTAATGAGGAAGAAATAGGTAATATTATAAGTGATGTATATTTAAAAATATTAAACAGGAGTGCAATTAATATTAAAGAAGGGGTAAGTGCTGAAACAAGCGTTACCTATTTAAAAGGGTATGTTGTAGATGCAATTTTTTCTTCACCTTATTTTTTAAAAGATGAAAAAGAAATAATTTTGGATAATAGTTTAATTCTTCTTATTAATGGTCATTTAGAAAGTTTAGAAGATATTGCGGAAATATTAAATAATATTTTATTAACTAAAGAAAATTTGCTTATAATGGCAAATAGTTATAATGATTATTTAACTGAACAAATATTAAATATAAATATGGAAAATGATTTAAAAATAATTTTACTAAATAATCCTATGTATGGCTTAAAAAAATTAGACATATATGAAGATTTAAGAATTATAAGTGATGCAGAGATTGTTACTAATAATAAGTTTTCTTTAAATGTTTTAGGTAAAGTAGATAATGTTTTAATTAATGAAAACCAAGTTTTATTTAATTTTAAATTTAATAATAAAATTAAAGATAGAGTTATTGAATTAAATAATGCTTTATTAAAAAGTAATGATTCTAATTCTTTAGATACGGAATTTATAGCAAAAAGACTTGCCATGTTTGAAAAAGGTAGTGCCAATATTTTTGTTGGTGGCTTAACAAACCTAGAACGAAGAGAAAAAAAGATGCGTTTTGATGATGCCTTATGGGCAATTAGTGAAGCTTCCAAAGGAATTTCTGTTGGGGCAGGAGTAACTTTAAGCAAAATTAGCGCTAATTTAAAGCCATTAACTATAGGAGATGAACTTATAAAAGAAGCTTTAATGGAACCAGTTAAAACAATTTTGAATAATGCTGGTAAAGATGATGCTGGAATTTTAGAAAAAATAGAACAAGAAAACTATAATAAAGTATATAATATTAAAAGTGATAAGTTTGAAGAAATAAGTACAACCATGGTTTTAGATCCTACTAGTGTTTTATTAGAAGAAGTTAGTAATGCAACATCCATTGCAGGTATGCTTTTAACTACAAATAGTTTAATTATTAATGAATATCAAAATAATTTGCATAAAATGAGTGATTTTAATGAATTATAATAATAGAATATGTATCGTTTTTAAGCCGATTTATATTCTTGACTATCCATAGAAGATATGGTAAACTATAGAAGTATTCTTGGTATGGAGTAGTACTCAAGAGGCTGAAGAGGCGCCCCTGCTAAGGGTGTAGGATGGGTAACTGTCGCGAGAGTTCAAATCTCTCCTGCTCCGCCATATTTAAGGATTTTTAAGTTCGCAAAGTCGAACTTTTTTAAATGATTTTTTTAGTTACTTAATAATATTAAGGAGGAAGGAGAGATTTAATGAAAATTGATGTTAAAAATATTGTTTTTAAAGCAGGGGTAGCTACTATCTTAGTAGGTGCAACTACAGCTTGTGGATTAGTTATAAATGATGCATTAATAGATCATGAAGAGACAGTTTGTCCTATAACTGAAATTCTAAATATAATTGGTTTAGATGGTGAAATGCATCAAGAGGAAAGAATTAATGAAACTAAAGTATATGAAGAAAATTATCATTTTGTTGATGAAATTTTAGGAGACGATTATTCATTAGGAAGATAAAAATTATCATTGTTGTTCTAATATTTTTAGAGTATAATTAGTTTATGAGCATTTTAGAAGGAAAAATAAAAAGTACAATTTATTATAATGAAACTAATAGTTATTTAGTAGCTTTGTTTCGAATTTCTAAAGTTAGTAATGAAGAAGAGAGCAATTATCTAAAGAAAACGATAACAATAACTGGTAATGTTTTGGATTTAAAATTAGAGACTCCCATCCAGATTGAAGGGGAGTTTATTTATCATGAAAAATTTGGTAATCAATTTAAATTTAATAATTATGAATATATAACTCCAAAAGAAAATGATGATATTATTGAATTTTTAAGTAGTTCATTTGTAAAAGGCTGTGGCAAAAAAACGGCAGAAAAAATTGTTGCGGTTTTTGGTAGTAATACATTAGAGGTTATTAGAAAAAATAAATTTGCTTTAGATAAAGTTGAGGGTGTTACCGAGAAAACACGGGATAAAATTTATGACTCTTTAATTAATTATACTAAAAGTTCAGATGTTATTTTAAAAATTAAAAATCTAGGTTTTTCGATTGAAGAAGCTGGTAAAATTTATATTAAATATAAAGATAGAATTGAAGATATATTAGAAAATAATTTATATTTATTGAATGAAGTTATTGAATTTAAAAGATTAGATAGTATATTTTTAAATAATTATCATGATGCTTATGATAAAAGAAGAGTAAAAGCTTGCATTATCGAAGTTATGAAAGCTATATCGATGAATTTAGGTGATATTTATTATCATTCTTCAGATGTTTTTAGTTATTTAGATAAATTATTTAAAATTCAAATTGATTATGAAGTATTTCAAGAATATTTACAGGAATTAGAAACTGAATTATTTATTGTAAGAGATGAAGAACGAATTTATTTGCAAGAATATTATGAGTCAGAAATAGTTATTGCTGAATCTTTGCAAAAAATCGAAGAAAAAAGGGTTAACCCAGATGACTATACAGAAAAAATTCAGCAAATGGAAGAAACTTTACACATTACTTATAATGACGATCAAATAAAAGCGATAGCTACTTCCCTAAATAATAATGTTTCCATTATATCAGGAGGACCGGGAACTGGTAAAACAACAATTATTAAAGCTATTATCAAATTATATATTGATAAATATAAATTAAATAATTACAACATTATTGAAAATATTGCTTTGTTAGCTCCGACTGGTAGAGCAGCCAAAAAAATGAGTTTAGCTACGGGACTACCTGCTCAAACAATACATAGATATTTAAAATGGAATAAAGAAAGTAATAGTTTTGGTGTTACTGAAAATAATAAAAATTATCAAAAACTTATTATAGTTGATGAAGTAAGTATGATTGACTCAAATCTTTTTGCATCTCTTTTAAAAGGTGTATATAGTTATGTTAAATTAATTTTAGTTGGGGATTTTAATCAGCTTCCATCGGTTGGACCTGGGCTTGTTTTAAATGATTTGATAGATAGTGATTTATTTAATTTTGTATCTTTAAATTATATTTATCGTCAAAGTGAAAATTCTTATATTCCATATTTAGCTAGAGAAATTAAGAATAAAGATTTGACAGAAGAGTTTTTAAGTAAAAAAGATGATTATAATTTTATTGCTGTCGATAGTAAGAATATTTTAGAAACTATCAAAAAAATAATTGAAGCTGGTATTAGTAAAGGTTATGATGAAAATAATTTACAAGTTTTAGCCCCTATGTACAAAGGTGAAAATGGTATAGATAATTTAAATAAAATGTTGTGTAATATTTTTAATCCTCATAAAGGGCTTAAAGAAATTACTTATGGGGATGTTACTTATAAAATAGGAGATAAAGTTTTACAACTTGTAAATGATGCTGATAACAATGTTTTTAATGGTGATATTGGTTTTATTACAAAAATTGACATGATGGGTTCTCCTTATAAAAAAGAAATGATAACGATTGATTTTGATGGTAATATTGTAAATATTCCCAAAAAAGATTTAAAAAATATTAGACATGCTTATGCAATAACAATTCATAAAAGTCAGGGTAGTGAATTTGATCATGTCATTATGCCGATTACTTATCAATATGGTGGAATGCTTTATAATAAAATATTGTATACTGGAGTAAGTCGTGCTAAAAAAAGCTTAATTATTATTGGTGATGCTAAAGTATTTTATAAAGGGGTTATGAATGATTATGGAGAAGTACGTAAAACGACATTGAAAATGCGTTTACAAGAAAAATTTATACATAAAGATAAATAATTAGTTCATAATAAAATTGAGGTGAACTGATGAAAAAAATGGAAATGATAGCTTGTATGGCGATGGCTAGTATGATTGGAGTAGGATCATATATTTTAATGAATAAAAATACTAAAGACAAAGCTGACAAACTAATAAATAACATGTTAGACAAAGCCAATAACCTAGCTACTGGTAAAAATAATTAGTACACATAAAATCAAATGTGTGCTTTTTTAATAAATAATTGTATTTTTAAAAAATTATAGTATACTTAAAGTAAGGAAGTGATAGAATGCAAAAAATTAATGATAAAGAGATAAATAAGCAAGAATTAAATGAAGTTATTAGTTTATCAAAAAAAATCTTAAAATTATTATACATAGTTTTTATTGCCACATTAATATTAGTTGGTATTGTAGCTTGTAAAGTTTTATTAGTTTTACCTTTTGTTATGACTTTATTGAAAGTTATTAGTCCTTTCTTTATTGGCTTTGCTTTTGCTTGGTTATTTAGACCACTAGTTCTAAAATTAGACAAAAAGATAAAAAACAATACTATAAGTTCCATAATTGTTTTTGCAGTTTTTGCTTTGGTTTTAGGTATTTTACTTTATATATTTATTCCAACATTTTATAATGAAGTTAATGAACTTGTCGGTATGTTACCAAGCTTTGTTGAAAGTGCTACTTCTAAAATCAATGAAATATTTACTAATTTTCAAGAAAGTGGCTTAAATTTAAATGACTTTAAGGATAAATTATTATTAACTATAACTAATTATAGTACTGAAATAGCTAGTGATTTACCTAATAATGTTATAGGTTTTGTGATAGCATTATTTAATGGTATTGGCACCTTTGGGATGGGTCTTATTATAGGTCTTTATTTACTAATTGATTATGATAATGTTGGTAAACATTTTAAAAAATTGTTCCCAAGTAAAGTCCAAGATGATTTAAGTGTTTTGGTGAGTAGAATTGGAATCGAAGTTAGAAAATGTGTTAATGGGACCTTTTTAGTTGCATTATTAGTTTTAATTGGTGATTCGATTGGTTTTGCTTTAGTTGGTTTAAGAGCACCTCTTTTATTCGGAGCTATATGTGGTCTTACAGATTTAATTCCTTTTATTGGACCATATATTGGTGGTGCAGCGGCCGTTATTGTCGGATTAACTCAAGATCCTTTAATTGGTATTGGAACCCTTATTATTTGCGTAATTGTTCAAATTGTTGAAAATTATATATTACAACCTATTGTAATGAGTAAAGCTAGTCAAACTCATCCTGTCTTAATTATTATTGCCTTACTTGTTTTTGGACATTTCTTTGGAATAATTGGTATGATTTTAGCAGCTCCTATTTTAACTCTTTTAAGAGTAATTCTAAATTTTACAGAAGAGAAATTAAATAGTAAAAAAAGTATTTAAAAAATAAAAAAAATATGATATATTATGAAAGTAATCGATGAAAAAAGAGGTATTTAACTTTGTTTCATAGAGAATTAGTGGATGGTGGAAACTAATAAATATAGATAAATATTGCTGCTTTGGGAGATTAAACGTCTATTCTACGTTATCAGAATAATAAAGTTAAATAAAGGATGGTACCGTCAATTTTGACTCCTTGGCATCGTCCTTTTTATTTTTAAAAAAAGAAAGAAGGTATTTTTGTGAGAATATTTTTGATTGCAGGAAAAGCAGGTAGTGGAAAAGGTGAAGTGGCAAAATTAATTAAGGAATATTATGTTTATAAACTTCAAAAATGTGTTATTACTGAATATAGTAAACCACTTAAAGATATTGCTGTGGAACTTACTGATTGGGATGGTAACCCTAATACAAAACCCAGAACTTTTTTACAAGAACTTGGAGATCATATAAGAGGAATTGATGATAAATTCTTTGTCAAAAAGATGCTTGATAATTTAAGTGTTTATCAAGATTACGTTGAAAATGTTGTGGTTGCGGATGTGAGATATCCAGTTGAAATTGAAGAAGTTAAACTAAATTATGATAATGTTTATGCTATTTGTGTAGAAAATCAATTCGGTAAAAGTCCCCTTTCTGTAGAACAACAAGCACATATTTCTGAAACAGCATTAGATAATTATGAAGAATTTGATTATATCATTGCTAATGATGAAAAAGATTCATTAAGAGATAAAGTTTTTAAATTTTTGGAGGGTATTAAATAATGACAGCTAATGAATTAAGAAGCAAATATTTAAAATTTTTTGAAAGTAAGGGTCATAAGATTATAAGTTCAGCCTCTATTGTGCCAGAAAATGATCCAACTGTTTTATTTACAACCGCTGGTATGCATCCACTTGTACCATATCTTCTTGGCGAACATCATCCAAGTGGTAATAAATTAACAGATGTCCAAAAATGTATTAGAACAAGTGACATCGATGAAGTAGGAGATAGTTCACATTTAACATTTTTTGAAATGCTAGGTAACTGGAGTTTAGGTGCTTACTTTAAAGAAGACGCTATCAAATATAGTTATGAATTTTTAACCAGTAAAGAATATTTGGGTATTCCTAAAGATAAATTATATTTTACAGTTTTTGCTGGCGATGAAGTTGCTCCTAAAGATGAAGAAAGTTATAATATTTGGCGCAGTTTAGGTGTTAGTGAAGATCATTTATTTTATTTGCCAAAAGAAAATAATTTTTGGATTTTAGGAAGTGGCATTGGTCCATGTGGACCCGATACAGAAATGTTTTATGATACAGGAAAACCAGCATGTGGAGAGGATTGTAGTCCTGCTTGTTCTTGTGGTAAATATTTAGAAATTTGGAATGATGTTTTTATGGAATTTTATAAAGATGAAAATGGAAATCTTTCTAAATTAAAGCAACAAAACGTTGATACAGGAATGGGACTTGAAAGAACAATAACGGTTTTAAATGGTTATGAAAGTGTTTATGATTCTGAAATTTTTGCAGGTATTAAACAAAAATTAGAAGAATTATCGCATTTAAAATATGAAGATAATAAAATTTCTTTTCGTATAATTATGGATCATTTAAGAACAAGTACTTTTATTTTAGCTGATGATCATGGTATTACACCATCTAATGTAGGTGCCGGTTATGTTTTAAGAAGATTATTAAGAAGAGTTATAAGACACTTAAAGAAATTAAATATTGAAGAATATGTTTTAAATGATTTAGCTAATATATATATTGATGAATATAGTAATGTTTATGAAGAATTAAAAAGAAATAAAGATAAAGTTTTAGCTGAACTTGAAAAAGAATATAATAAGTTTAGTAAGACTTTAAAAGATGGCGAAAGATTATTTTATAAAACTATTAAAAATTTAGATGGTAATACCTTAAGTGGTGATGATGCTTTTAAATTATTTGATACTTTTGGTTTTCCGATTGAAATGACGGAAGAACTTGCTAAAGAAAATAATTTAAATGTTGATATTAAAGGATTTGAAGAAGCCTTTAAGATGCATCAAGAAAAATCTAGAACGATTGATGCTGGTTCCTTTAAAGGAGGACTTGCTGATACTTCAGAAGAATCAATTAAATATCATACACTTGCGCATTTACTTCTTGCTACTTTACAAGAAATATATGGTAAAGATATATATCAAAAAGGATGTAATATTACACCAGAGCGTATTCGTTTTGACTTTAATTTGGATCATAAATTAACTGATGAAGAAAAGAAGAAAATTGAAGATCGGGTAAATGAAATGATTAAAACCAATACCCCAGTTACTTTTGAAGAAATACCTTATGAACAAGCCAAAGCTGAAGGAGCTCATGGAACTTTTCAAGATAAATATGGGGAAATAGTTAAAGTATACACGATTGGCTCTTTATCAAAAGAAATTTGCGGAGGACCCCATGTTAAAAATACTGGTGTTTTAGGTCATTTTAAAATTACCAAAGAAGAATCATCTAGTGCAGGGGTAAGAAGAATTAAAGGTGTATTAGAATAATGCTGAAGATTTACTTCAGTATTTTTTTATGATAATTATTTGAAGAAGATAATTTTTAATTATCCGGCCATACTATTAATGGTGATAAGATGAGTAATAAATCAATTTTTGATAATATTAAATTAGAAAGTATATGGCTTTCTAATTATAATGATTCTTATGAAACATTAAATGAAGATATTACTTGTGATGTTTTAATTATTGGGGGAGGTATAACGGGACTTACTACTTTATATAACTTAAAAGATAGTAATTTAAATGTCATTTTAGTTGATGCTTCCTTAATTGCTCATGGATTAAGTGGACACACAACAGGAAAAATAAATTATTTACAAGAATTAATTTATAGTGATATCTTAAAAGAAAAAAATTATGATACAGCTAAAATGTATTATGAAAGTCAAATTGATGCAATAAAGTATTTAAAAAATACCATTAAAAAAGAAAAAATAGCTTGTGATTTTAAAAAGGTAGAATCTTTTGTTTATACTGATAAAGAAGATGATATAAAAGATATTGTCAATGAAAAAGATTTATTAACATCTTTTGGAGCTAATATTAAAGAATATCATGGCAAAATTCTTTATGCCAATAATTTATATGCCATAAGAGCTTTAGATACTTATGTATTTCATCCTGTTAAATATTTATTAAATTTAAAGAAAATATGTCTTAAGTTTAAAAGAAAAATATATGAAAATACTAAAATATTCGATATCAAAAAAAGTGGCGAATATTATAATTGTTATACAGATAAACATATAATTAAAGCTAAAAAAATAGTTTTAGCAAATCATTATCCATACTTTTTGTTTCCTTATTTTTTACCGATTAAAACCAATATTGAAAAATCTTATATCATTGCTGCCAAAGATAAATGGAACGCATTAACATATATAACTAGTAAAAATCCTTGTCAATCAGTTAGATATTTTCAAAATTATTTAATTTACTTAAGTAACTCTACCAATATTAGTGACAATTTAGATGAACAAAAAAATTATGAAAAAGTAATTGATGATATCAAAAAATATGGTTTAAAAGTAAATTATGCATGGAAGAATGATGATTTAATAACTTTAGATAAAATACCTTATATTGGATATATAAAAGATGGTGATAATACTATTTTAATTGGAACCGGTTTTAATACATGGGGTATGACTAATGGGACTTTAGCGGGAATTATTTTGAGTGATTTAATTGTTAAAGGAAAAAGTAAATATCAAACTTTATGTGATCCTTTAAGAGTTAGTAATATTAAAAATATTGATAATAAATTTGTTAATTTATTTGATAGTGCTAAAGGATATTTAAAAAGCAAAATTAATAAAGATAAAGATTGGTATCATAATATAACTTTTCAAAATATTAATGGGGAAAATATTGCTATATATAAAGAAGGCAATATTGAATATAAAGTTTATAATAGATGTCCCCACATGGGTTGTAGTTTAATTTTTAATGAAGTTGATAAAACATGGGATTGTCCTTGCCATGCTTCTAGATTTACAATAGATGGACATTGTTTAAAAGGCCCAAGTAATAAAGATATAACTTATAAATAAATCATTTAATTCTTTTTAAAGTCTTACTTACTTTTTGTTCTTTATAAGTTTCATTAATGGTAGTTTTAATTTCTTCTTCTAAAGCTTTACCTGAAACTAAAAAAATTGTTTTTTGATTAGTGAGTGTTATGTTTTTTTCTAAACTTATATCATTAAGTTTTACTTCCATATCATTAAGGATATTCTTGATAATATGGATTTTTTCATTTAATACAACTTCGCTATATTTATCATTTGATTTATATATA
This sequence comes from uncultured Bacilli bacterium, assembly GCA_947601485.1. Classification (GTDB taxonomy): domain Bacteria; phylum Bacillota_I; class Bacilli_A; order RF39; family UBA660; genus SIG200. The sequence continues at coordinate 12,477 of CANQGF010000003.1, read as the reverse complement.
AATGGTGATAAGATTGCAAAAATAAAACCAATAATACATTTACTAATAGTAAAATATTTTATAAGTTTTACAAAGATAACTATACTAGTTATGCCAAGTAAGCTACCTAGTAGTTTTTTAATAAAATTTTTATCTTTAATAATTTTTAAGTCCGTTTGATATTCATTTAATATTTTTTGAGCCATTTCTATTTTATTTTCCATATTTAAAATAGTTGTGTAATTATAATGGGCATTAACATTTTTAACTTGATTATTTTCATTCCAAATGTTCCCAGTGTTAATATCGTATTTAATATTCATGTTTTCACCCAATCTTACATTTTAATAATATCAATATCTACCTTAAAATATCAATATCTTTTTTAAAATATAATTGCTTAATAAGATTCTTTAAGTTATAATTATAGTAGTTTAAAGATAAAGAGGTGTTAGATATGCAAAAAAAAGGCTTTGCTTTTTTGGAAACTATAATGGCTACAATTATTTTGACATCTTCTTTACTTTTACTATACGGAACTTTTAAAAGAATTATACAAACAGTTAATAATAATATTTACTATGATGATGTTAATTTTATATATCGAAGTGAGTATTTAAAAGATTTATTATATAAAAATGAATATAAAGATACTTTAAATAATAATCAAGGTTTTTTGATGATAGATAAAGAAGAATATAATAGTGCATTTGAAAAACAAATATGGCAAGATTTTGAAATAGAGTCTGTTATTTTGTTTAAGAAAGATAAATTAAAAGAAATGAAGAATTGTCTGTATTCTAACAGTTGTAATTTTACTATTTCTAAAGATTTTGCTACTTATTTAAAAAAAATTAATATCGATATTGATAGTGAAATAGTTATGGCTTTTAATTATCAAACATGTGTAAATAATAATTGTCATAATTATTATAGTTGGGTAAGTGTGTAAAGATGAAGAAGAATGGATTTATTTCAATGGCCTTAATTTATACATTTTTCCTTGTTTTTCTTACTTTAATGACATTTTTAATTACAAGTGTAATTAATGAAAAACATTTACTTAATGAGTATAAAAAAAGAATTAAAATGAGTTTTTTAGAAACTAGTTTAAACGATAGTAGGATTAATTTATATTCAGTTTATGATAATGGGAAAGAATTAATTGAGTATGTGCCTTTAAAAAATTACGTTGTTTTAAATGAAATATGTGATGATGGGACAATTAAGTTTAATGATAAAACAGGTAATTTTAAACTAGAGGCGAGTGATAATGCTACTTGCGAAGTGGATTTTCAAATTTTTAATGATGTAGTATTAAGTTTATATATAAATGGTGAAAAAACCATTTTTGTGCCTGATTCTTCTTTAGTTAATGATTTTACTTATGATTGTCAGAATGATAATGTAAATACAGTTGTCAATTTCAATGGTATCTATTTTGAAATAATGTCAAATGGTACAAATGAATGCAATGTATTTTACAATAATATCCCTGAAAGTGGTGATAATTATGAATCGTAGAGGAATGACTTTAGTCGAATTATTAGTGGCGGTTGTGTTGGTTGGAACGGTATTAACTCTTTTATTATCAGTAATAAATAACATTAAAAGAGATGAGATCAATGTTAATAACGATTTTGATATTTCTTTAAATAAATTGAAATTTGTAAGAGAAGTCCAAAATGATTTAAAAAATAGTAAACTTCTAAAAGTGGATAATGAAAGTTCCAATGGTTTAGAACTTAAATTCACTTTTGAAGAAGGAGAAACGTTTGTAAATGTAAGTGATGATAAAATCGAATATGTGACGTTTGGTGGCACCAAAATGAACTGGCAATTTAAAAATATAAGTAAATGTGGACATATAATTTATTACAAAGATAATTACAACGCTTATCTTAAAATCAATATTTATCTAAATAATAATAAAAATTCTAATTTAGAAATTTCATATATAGGTAGCTCTTTAAATATGGGCAATGAAAAGATAGATAAGGATATAGGTACCTGTACTAATTAATGTTTGATAAATGCGCCCAATTAAATAATTTTGGTATAATTCTTTATTGTTTGTTGTTAAAGATAATACTTGAGTATGAATAGATAAACCTCCAAAAGAAATAATGGCAACTGCTATTATTTCTTTTATAATGCTTGTTTGTTTTAAACTTGCAAGTATATTTAATCCTTGAGTAATTTCTAATAATCCTTTTAAAATAGTAGTTAAAGTATCATTTAAAGAAATAAGACTAGTAAAAATATTAGTCATAATCATATAAAAAGTAATACAACCTAATATCATTAAAAGTGTATTAATACTTTTACTAATGCTTTGAGGTAAGATATAAAGAATATTTTCATGATTATTAGTATCATTATAATAGGTATCATCTGCATCATCTTTAATTACAAAAAATAAACCAATCACAATATTTGCTAAATAATGAATAATAATAATTTTAAAAGTTATAAATTTATTAAATATACCTGATAAAATATTATATAAAAATAAAGGATTAGAAAAATAAGTATATCGCATTAGATTATTGGCTGTTTTTTGACTAATCAATTTCTTTTGTAAATTTTCATTAATAATATAAGCATTGGTAGGGCTACCACTAAAAATGGATAAGAAAAAACAAGCAAAGGCATTTCCTTTAGTTTTAAATATTTTATTAAAAAAAGGATTAATTATTTTATTTAAATCATTTAATATATTTGTTCTAATAATAATATCATTTAAAATAAACATAATAAAAAGTGATGGAAAAACTTTGGTTATCCAGAGATTAATAGAGATAAGAACGGATGGTTTTAAAACATAATTATATTTAAATAAAATAAAAATTAGTAAAAATAAAAAAGCTATTTGCAAAATTTTTTTTAGTTTGTTCATAAAATACCTCGGTTTATGCTATAATAGACTAGGGTGTAAAAATATGATTAATAAATTATATGAAAAAATTAAGCAATTTTTAAAAAATTATTATAAATTTTTAATTTGTCTTATTGTTATTATTTTAATGTTTTATGTTGAACTGCCTTTTATTATTTATCGTAGTGGTGGTACCATTGATTTAAAAAATCGGCTTACGATTGAAACTGACTATAAACAGGAAGGGTCTTTTTCGATGAGCTATGTTAATGCTATGAAGGGAGCTCCAGCTTTTATTTTGCTTTCTTATATCTTACCTGATTGGGACTTATATCCGATTGAAGAAGTTACTAGTGAAGGCGATTATGATGATACCATTGCTTTAGGTAAAGTTTATTTAAAAGAAGGAATTGATAATGCCAAGATTGCTTCCTTTAGAGAAGCAGGTTTAAATATTACTATTAATGGGGTTATTAACACCGTAGCTTATATTAGTGAAGAAGCTAAAACTAATATTAAAATTGGTGATGAAATAATAGAAGTTAATAATATTAAAGTGACTAGTCTTGAAGATATTAAAGAAATATTAAAAGATTTTAAAAAAGATGATGAAGTAAAGATTAAAGTATTAAATAATAATAAAGAATATACTCGGAAAGCTAAATTATATGAAGATAATGATGGATCTTTAAAAATGGGGATTGCTTTTATTACCACATATAAATATGAGACAGAAATTCCAGTAGAAATTAAAATGAAAAGTAATGAATCTGGTTCAAGTGGAGGACTAATGATGAGCCTTGCTATTTATAATGCCTTAGTAGAAGATGATATTACTAAAGGACTTAATATAGTAGGAACTGGAACGATTGATGAAAATGGCAATGTTGGTGAAATTGGCGGAGTTAAGTATAAAGTTTTAGGAGCTAGTAAAAAGGGTGCCGATATTTTCTTTTGCCCAATGGAAAATTTAGAGGAAGCAGAAAGCATTAAAGAAAAAAGAAATCTTGATATTAAAATAGTTGGGGTTAGTACTTTAAAAGAAGCCATAAATTATTTAGAAAATTATCAAAAATGATTTCTACTTGAATCAAGTAAGATTGTATGTTAGAATAAACAATTAATAAAGGAGAGTGTTTGCTTAATGCATAGTTGGATTGAAGTTGATAAAAAATTAAAATTTTTTCCTAGAGTATTTCTCGAAGAAAACGTAAAAGTGTTTCCTGGAGTATTTCTCGAAGAAAAAAAAGATGATGAAATAAAGAAATTTATGTGGAATTCTTTCCCAGATTTATTTAGTACTTTATATGATGAAAATTCAAAGATAGATGATATAGCTATTACAAGTAAAGGGCGAGAATTTTATGAAGAAGTCAATAATTTTAATAAAGAAAGACATAGTGTTATTAAAGACATTATTGATGAAGTACCAAAAGAACCACCAAGAAGTTCTCGTGTTAAAGAACATACTCATGAGATATATAATTTAGGTATTTATAATTTTTATCTTTCATCTCCTTACTACCGGATGATAAGAATGATTTGTAATGGAGATGCTTTTAATAGAGATAATATGGATCCTTTAACTTTACTTTATTTAATAGCAAATGCTTATGACGTTTTAGCCAGTTATGGAGTTGATGTTTTAGTTCCCACCCCAGATTTAGAGCAAAAGAATTTTAAAAATGGAAGTAATTTAACAAAGGATGATTTAGATAATTCAAGGCTTCAGGAAATAGAATATAAAATGATTGAAGAAGATGGAGAAAAGAAGTATTATAAAAGAGTTTTAAAGGAAGAATTTAAGCAAAAATATAGTGAAGATATAAATAGAATGTATGATTTATATTATGCTAATTTTGAAAAATTTAATGTACCTACTTATTATTCATTTGAAATTTTATATCTTTTCAAAGGAAATAGTTTATTTAATATTAATGTAGATGAACTTATAGATAAATACCCTAGAGTTACTAGGGATGAAATTTTAACTTTATGTTTATATAAATTAGATGCTAGTTCAATTATAAGATATTTAGAAGTATTAAATAAAAGTGATAAAGTTAATAAAGAAAAACTTTTTGAATTAATAAAACCAATGCATTATCATTTTCCTTATATAACTGCTGAAACCTATCATGATATGTATACTGAAATAGGTCGCCTTAAACCAGATAATCATTGGCGTGAAGACGGTTTTAAATATATTAATAATGTTATCAATGGTAATACTTTATTTGATAAAGATTATGTTATTGATAGTGATAATTCTTATGGCTTTGCAGTGAGATTTAGAAGCCAATTTTATGATGGATATTTCTATTATATAACATCTTTAGAAAATTTTTTCTTAAAGCAAATAGATGTCTATGAAAAAATAGTTGATCGAGGAGATTACCAAAATATTTTAAATAGTTTACTTGCGATGCGACTTTATATTTTAGCAAACAAAATGAAAGCTAGTGAACATACAAATAAAGAAATGGACAAAGTAATTAATACTATAAAATACTTTATGCAAAAATATTTAAATACTTATTTAACTGATAATATAGAGTATAACAATGATGATTTAAGAGATGGAATATGGAATAAGTTACATGATACTCTTCATCTACAAGAAGATAAAGTAACTAAATTAATGAGAAATTTGTAAAAGATTTTAATCTTGATTAAAATAATCTTAAATGTTAGAATAAATAATTAATAAAGGAGAGTGTTTGCTTAATGCATAGTTTAGAGGAAATTGATAAAAAATTAAAATTGTTTCCTAGAGTATTTGTCGAAGAAAAAGAAGACGATGAAATAAAGGAATTTATGCGTAATTATTTAATTCCCAATTTATTTAGTACTTTATATGATGAAAATTCAAAGATAGATGATATAGCTATTACAAGTGAAGGGCGAGAGTTTTATGAAGAAGCCAAGGATTTTAATAAAGAAAGATATAATGGCTTTATTAAAGACATTCTTTTTAGAACACCAAAAAGTTGGGGTGTTGATGAATATACTTTAGGTGTTTATGATTTTTATCTTTCATCTCCTTACTATCGGATGATAAGAATGATTTGTGATGGAGATGCTTTTAATAGAGATAATATGGACCCTTTAACTTTACTTTACTTAATAGCGAATGCTTATGACGTTTTAGCTAGTTATGGAGTCGATGTTTTAGTTCCAACACCAGATTTAGAGCAAAAGGATTTTAAAAATGGAAGTAAATTAACAAATGAAGATTTATATAATTCAAGGCTTCAAGAAATCGAATATAAAATGATTGAAGAAGATGGCAAAAAGAAGTATTATACAAGAGTTTTAAGTAAAGAATTTAAGCAAAAATATAGTGAAGATATAAATAGAATGTATGATTTATATTATACTAATTTTGAAAAATTTAATGTACCTACTTATTATCCATTTGAAATTTTGTATCTTTTTAAAGGAAATTGTTTATTTAATATTAATGTAGATGAACTTATAGATAAATACCCAAGTGTTACAAGAGATGAAATATTAACTTTATGTTTGTATAAATTAGATGCTAGTTCAATTATAAGATATTTAGAAGTATTAGATAAAAGTGATGAAATAAATAAAGGAAAACTTTTTGAGTTAATAAAACCAATGCATTATAATTTTCCTTATATAACTGCTGAAACCCATCGGGATATGTATACTAAAATAGGTCGCCTTAAACCAGATAATCATTGGCGTGAAGATCGTTTTAAATATATTAATAATGTTATCAATGGTAACACATCATTTGGTAAAGATTATGCTGTTGATAGTGGTAATTTAGATAGTATGGCAGTGAGATTTAGAAGCCAATTTTATGATGGTTATTTCTATTATGCTGCTTCTTTAGAAAATTTTTTCTTAAATCAAATAGATGTTTATGAAAAAATAGTTGATCGAGGAGATTACCAAAATATTTTAAATAGTTTACTTGCAATGAGGCTTTATATTTTAGCAAACAAAATGAAAGCTAATGAACATACAAATAAAGAAATGGACAAAGTAATTAATACTATAAAAGAATTTATGCAAAAATATTTAAATACTTATTTAACTAATAATATAGAATATAACAATGATGATTTAAGAGATGGAATATGGAATAAATTACAAGATACTCTTCATCCACAAGAAGATAAAGTAACTAAATTAATGCGAAATTTGTAAACCTATAGGGTTTACTTTTTTAAATACTTTAATTGATTTTCATATTTACCGGTGTTAGAATATGAGAAAAAGAAAGAGGTTTTTAATAATGAATGATAATGATAGAAACTATTTAACGTTAAAAAATCCTTGGCTTATTCAAAGTGGATATTTTAAAGAAGACGTATCGTTAATAAATGAAGAAGACATAAATGGTATAGATGATATTTTATATTTCAATTATATGGGATCTTCCGAATTTCAATTTGGCGCTTTACCTAGTTCACTTCGAAGAATGACTATTAATGGTGATTTCTATCAAATTTTTGCGATTCCCAAATATCAAGATAAGGATGGCAATGTCCTTAAAGTTTATGCACCATCTATTTATTCTGAACGTATAAAAGATATGGTGGATGGTCTTATCAATAATCGCTTTGCTTTAAAAGAATCTTGTTATTTATCTAAATATATATCTATAAATAGTAGCAAAGGAAAAGCAAATAAATTTATTAAATATAATGAATTTTGGTGGGATATTGAAAATGACTATTTTATTTTCTTCAAACATGAAGATAAAATACTAAAAGCAATGGATTCTTTTAAAAGAAGGCATTATGGTTATCCTCAAAATGATTTTAAAGTGGCCTATTCTAATAAAAAACGCTTAGAATTTAGCCGAAGAGTGAGCAATTATCAGTTATCTATTGTTGAATATCAATATGATTTAAAAAATCAAATTCATTTTCTTAAATTTGGCCAATATTATAGTTTTTTAAAAATATTAATGGATGCTTTTTTAATCGCTAGAATTAATAAAGGAGAAGTAAGATTTAATTACAATGGTTTTAATTTTAAGATAAATGAAAATACTACATTAAATGACATTATGAGTGAATATGATATTCCTTTAGATGATTATTGTTTCCTTGATACTGATATTAATGCTTTAGTTAGAGAATTTAAAGAAGAAGAGGTAAATACAAAGCAAAAATTAGTACAAACTTTATCTTTAGTAAGAGATAAGAGAGATAAGAAAAATAGGGGCTAGCTATTGACAAGATCCACCTATAAATGGTATAATAATTCTCCTTTGTAAGGGGATGAATTATATGAATGGAATAATAATTTATAATTTAGTTTTAGAGTTACGTAATGGGGATTATAATGTTGTCGAAATAGAAAGAATTCCTAATGCAAATGTAGATTGTCCTAATTCGATTGGAGAAATTGATGCCTTTACTATGCAATATAGTGTGGATGAATTAAAAGATTTAATTGCTAAAAATAATCTTGTTGCTCCAGAGTATTTAAAAGGGACCTTTAAAATTATTAGTAATATGAAACATAAACTACCAGCTTTTTCAAAAGAAGATTATGAAATAATTAATGAAATTAGTGGTGGTCATCTAGAATTTGAAAATAGTTTAAAAGATAAATTGTATGGTTATTATAAAAAAACTTTAGAAAAATATATTGATGGGGATTATTTTTATGACTCTTTAAGAAACTTTAAAAGTGCATTAAATTCTAATAATTATCATGAAGTATTTAATTCAATAAATAAAATACCATATTCTAATGGTAGAGCTATTTACCTTATGTTAAGTGATGAAATTAAAAGAAGAAAAGAAGAAGAAAAAATTAGAAAATTAGAAAAGTTAGATGAAGTTGCATAGTCATCTAACTTTTTTTGATGTATAATAAAATTATGAAAATAGATGAAGCGATAAATAAATATTTAGAATATATTGAATATGAATTAAATTATAGTTCTTTAACAAGAGATTCTTATAGAACAGATCTTTTACTATATAAAGACTTTTTAAGTTTAAAACATATAAATTATTTAACAATATCTAAAGATGATGTTATGTCTTTTTTAAAATATTTAGATAATTTAAAATTTACTAATAAGACAATTTCTAGACATTTAAGTGCTCTTCGAAGTTTTTATAATTATTTAGTGGAAATTAAAGTTATTGATAGTAATGTATTTAAAAGAGTTAAAAATCCTAAAATTCCTAAAAAATTGCCAAATTATTTAAGTATTGTAGAAATTGATGAAATAATATTGGAAATGAAGGAAGATGCTAAAGAAGATATTCGCGATAAATTTATTTTTGAACTTTTATATTCAACTGGTATTAGAGTTAGTGAAGCCTCTAATATTAAGATTAATGATATTAATACAAATGATATGACTATTAAGGTTATGGGGAAAGGCAGTAAAGAAAGAATAGCTTATTATGGTAAGTCTTGCCAAAATTTATTAGATAATTATCTTAAAATAAGATATGAATTTATTAAAAAGCCTACTGATTATTTGCTTTTAAATAAATTTGGTAATAAGTTAAGTCGAGAAAGTATTGAATATATAATAGATAAAATAATTAGTAAATCAAGTGTAAAGCATAAAATATCTCCCCATGTTTTAAGACATTCTTTTGCCACTCATTTATTAGATAATGGAGCAGATTTAAAAAGTGTACAAGAGATGTTAGGCCATGAAAACTTAAGTACTACGGAAATTTATACTCATGTTAGTAATGAAAGACTTCGCAGTGCTTATTTAAGATTTCATCCTAATAAAAAACGTCAATAAATGTCAAAAATTTAACATATTCTTTGGTGAATTTTAGTCTCTGTGTTAAAATATTGTTTAGGAGGCTTATAAAATGGCAAAAAAATATGTTTATTTGTTTTCCGAAGGAAACAAAGATATGCGTGAATTACTTGGTGGTAAGGGAGCTAATTTAGCGGAAATGACTAATTTAGGGTTACCTATTCCTCAAGGATTTACAATAACGACAGAAGCGTGTACTGATTACTATAATAATGGAAAAGTAATACGTGATGAAATATTACAAGAAATGCAAGAAGCATTAAAAAAACTAGAAGAAATGGTGGGTAAAAAATTTGGCGATGAAGAAATGCCCCTTTTAGTATCTGTTAGAAGTGGTGCAAGAGCTAGTATGCCAGGAATGATGGATACCATTTTAAATTTAGGTTTAAATGATAAATCAGTTGAAGGGTTTGCTAAAAAGACTAATAATCCAAGATTTGCATATGACTCTTATAGACGTTTTATTCAAATGTATTCAGATGTTGTAATGGAAGTGCCAAAAAGCTATTTTGAAAAAATTATTGATGAAGTAAAACATGAAAAGGGTATTACTTATGATAATGAACTTACAACTGATGATTTAAAAGAATTAGTTACAAGATTTAAACAAGTTTATAAAGAAAATATGAATGGGGAAGAATTCCCACAAGATGTTCATGAACAATTACTTGGAGCAGTTAAAGCCGTATTCCGTTCATGGGATAATCCAAGAGCTATCGTTTATCGTAGAATGAATGATATTCCAGGTGATTGGGGAACTGCTGTTAATGTTCAATCAATGGTCTTTGGTAATATGGGTGATACTTCAGGAACGGGAGTAGCATTTACAAGAAATCCTGCAACCGGAGAAAAAGGTATATATGGTGAATACTTAATTAATGCCCAAGGTGAAGATGTAGTTGCGGGTGTAAGAACTCCTCAACCAATTACTAAATTACAAGAAGATTTACCAGAATGCTATACGGAATTTATGTCTCTTGCTCAAAAACTAGAAGATCATTACCGTGATATGCAAGATATGGAATTTACTATTGAAAATGGTAAATTATATTTCTTACAAACTAGAAATGGTAAAAGAACTGCTCAAGCCGCAATTAAGATTGCTTGTGATTTAGTTGATGAAGGAATGATTAGTGAAGAAGAAGCAGTTTTAAGAATCGAAGCTAAAAGTCTAGATCAATTATTACATCCAACATTTGATGTTGATGCAATAAAAAATGCTACAGTTATTGGTGAAGGACTTCCAGCATCTCCTGGAGCAGCTGCTGGTAAAGTTGTCTTTACAGCTGAAGATGCTAAAAGAGAAGGCAAAGGTGGCAAAGGCGAAAGAGTTGTTTTAGTTAGACTTGAAACAACACCTGAAGATATTGAAGGTATGGTAGCAAGTCAAGGTATTCTAACTGTTCGTGGTGGTAGAACTAGCCATGCCGCTGTTGTTGCTCGTGGTATGGGTACTTGTTGTGTTGCAGGTTGTGGTGCCATTAAGATTAATGAAGAAGCTAAAACTTTTGAACTTGGTGGACATACCTTTAAAGAAGGAGATTATATTAGCCTTGATGGTAATACTGGTAAAATATATTTAGGTGATGTCGAAACTAAAGAAGCTACAATTACAGGTAATTTTGGTAGAATTATGGCCTGGGCTGATAAATATCGTAAATTAAAAGTTAGAACTAATGCTGATAATCCAAGAGATACTAAAAAAGCTGTAGAACTTGGAGCTGAAGGAATTGGTTTATGTAGAACAGAGCATATGTTCTTTGAAGCTGATCGTATCCCTAAAATTAGAGAAATGATTTTAGCTGATACAGTTGAAGAGAGAGAAAAAGCTTTAGATGCTTTAATTCCATTCCAAAAAGGTGACTTTAAAGCAATGTATAAAGAACTTAAAGGTCTTCCAATGACTGTTCGTTATCTTGATCCACCTCTTCATGAATTCTTACCTAATACGGATGAAGAAATTGAAGCATTAGCTAAAGATATGGGTGTATCTGCTGAAAAAATCAAGCAAAAATGTAGTGAATTACATGAATTTAACCCAATGATGGGACATAGAGGTTGTAGACTTGCTGTTACATATCCAGAAATAGCTAGAATGCAAACAAGAGCTTTAATGGAAGCTGCTATTGAAGTTAAAGAAGAAGACGGTTATGATATCGTTCCAGAAATAATGATACCTTTAGTTGGTGAAGTTAAAGAATTAAAATTTGTTAAAGATATCGTTATTGAAACAGCAGAACAAGTAAAACGTGAGAAAAATAGTGATATGAAATATCATATCGGTACAATGATTGAAATTCCAAGAGCAGCTATTACAGCTGATAAAATTGCTACTGAAGCTGAATTCTTCTCATTTGGGACTAACGATTTAACTCAAATGACATTTGGCTTCTCTAGAGATGATGCTGCTAAATTCCTAGATAGTTATTATCAAAATAAAATTTATGAAATTGATCCATTTGCTAAACTTGATCAAACAGGTGTTGGTGAATTAGTTAAAATGGCTGTTGAAAAAGGTAAGAGTGTTCGTCCTGATATTAAACTTGGTATTTGTGGTGAACATGGTGGAGAACCTTCAAGTGTTGAATTCTGTCATAATATAGGTCTTACTTATGTATCATGTTCTCCATATAGAGTACCTATTGCAAGACTTGCTGCTGCACAAGCCGCTATCAAAAATGGGAGGAACTTATAATAGCCGATAATACTTAAGTTTATTGTGTTAATACCCAATTATTTGTTGAGCTTAATAATAGAATATAGACTAAATCTGAATATATAATCGCATATATTCGCTGATTTAGTCTTTTTTAATGATATTCTGCGATGAATA
>CANQGF010000002.1 GCA_947601485.1 uncultured Bacilli bacterium | reverse complement strand
CCTATTTTCTCTTGTTTGGCTATTTTTATTTTTTCAAAATTGCAATAAATTGGTGTAAATAATTTAAAAATTAACATCTTATGACAGAAGTAGATGTAGTAGATTATTTATTATCACAAGAAAAAGAACTAAAGGAAACATATAACTTTTATCAAAGTGTGTTATATGCTTTACAAAGGAAGGATTACCAATTATTTTTAAAAATTGTAGAGGCAGAATATGAAGGAATATCCGAATACATGAAAACAACTCAAAGCACTTTAAAAGATTTTAAAAGTCATATTAAAAATACATTAGAACAACCATATAGTAACGGAGTTATGGAAAGAAACAATAATACTTGTAAATTAATAAAAAGAATTGCCTTTGGATTTAGAAACTTTAATAATTTTAAAAATCGAATCATGATTATTACTAACATTTTTAGGAAACGTAAAAGAGTGATGAATTTTCATTCATCACCCCTCAATGTTTAAGAACCATTTTTTATTTTTGATCAATTTCAAAAGTAACTAGTAAAAAGCAGCAATAGCCAAAAATGTCAGATAAAATTGATAAAAACGAGAGTTTTATATTGCAAAAAAATAAAAAAATGATATTATAAAGTCATAATTAATTATTAAAAAAACACGCAAAAGAGGTTTTGCCAAAAATAGTGCAAAACAAACTTGAAAATAATAAATGATATTTTGCTTGTATAAATAATTAATTTTATGTTTATTGTATATGTTACTTGCTGTAACAACTGATAATACTAAATAAAAGGTATTATCTTTTTTTATTTGAATAAATCAGAGTTAAGAATTAAATTTTCATATCTAATTTGTTTGTAACCTAAAAGTTCAAAAAAATTTTCATAAGTAAAAAGATATTGCAGAGAGAAAGCAGATTGACCTTTAAATAAATCTCTTGGAACAGAATTTATGTGATTAATCATTTCAGTAATTTGTTCTTGAGAATAAGAGTTAAAAGAAACACCTTTGGGAATATATCTTCTAATAAATTCATGGCAAACCTCAATTTTACCTTTTTGATCACTACGATTAGGATCACAGTAAAATACACGTGATTTTAAAGATTCAAAACCATTATCTTCAATGTATTCAGGATTAGAAAATTCAACACCATTATCAGTAAGAATACACTTAAATAAATCACAAAACATATCATAACCCAAAGTGTCTTTTAAATAATCAAATACTTTAGAAACACATTCAACATTTTTATGTTCCATTTTAAAAGCCATTAAAAAATTGGAAGAAGTAAATAAAAGAGTAAGTAAAACAGCTTCATTTTCACCTTTAATACCTTCAACAGTATCCATTTCAACAACTTCAACATCATATTCGTTTTCTAAAAAGAATTCTTGTTTAAATTTCAAAAAATCTTGATAAGTTCTACCAATTCGATATTTTCTATCTTTTATAATAGAATTAGAATTCTTTTTCCTTTTTTTATAACGAACTTTTCTAGGTAAATCAATATTTAAAGTGTTTAAATATTCCATTTGTTGATAACGATATAAAGTTCTTTTGCAAACCGGTATATCTTTATTTGAACTAATAATCATTGCAAAAGATAGACCTCTTTCAATTACATCTTTGACAATCTTGTTAAGCTTGTCAAATTCTTCAGGATTTAAATTAATACCTTGCCTAGAAGTAGAAAGTTTATCTTTATATTCACGATTAGCATCTTCAGCAAAATACATAAATCTATTTTTTCTACAACAAGTTCTTGAATGACAACCGTTACATACAAAAGGTGGTTTAGAAGTTTTAGGACAATTCATATTAAAAGTTGGCAAGGTATTATATCTATTACATTTAATTAATTTTAGTGAATTTTCAATAGGAAAAATTAGTAATATCTTCTTTGTTATGATATAATACTATACCAACAAGGAGGGTTTTATGGCATTTAATACATTAGAATATTTAAAAGATGGTAAAGTTGATTTTGTTTTTCACTGTACACCATATGATTACAAGCATTTAATTGAACTTGTTAGAAAGTCTCCAAGTAGAATAGAAATAATAAATGGATTTTTACCTAAATTAAAAGATAAATTACCATTATTTTGTTTTTCAATAATATATGATATTCCAGAATTTATGGATGAATCTTATGAGTTATTAGATATTAAAAAAGTAACTCCGGAAATGCTCAATAATCTTTTACATAATTCTCCTTTAGGCTTGAAAATATTATATGAATATTTTGATACATTATTAATTAATAATGGAGATACAAAGTTTTTTGATTATATTGTTAAATATGCTTTTGATAGTAGCAATAAAGAATTAATTCATAAATTATCAAGATATAAAGATCTTCATATTCGTTATTTGTTTATGAATTATTTGATTAAAAATCATCCAGAAATGATAGATACAATATATGATGATATTACCAAATATACTACATCAGTTACTTATGAACAATATGAACAATTAACATTTTTACCTCAACTAATGAATCCCGATGACATATCTAAATTAGCGGTTTTATTACTAACCAATAATCGTGAAAAAGATTATCGAAAATTAAAAGAATTTATTATTAAAGATTATAAATATAATTATTTAGCATCTAGGTTATTAACAAATGACATAATTATTGATTCAGATACAAGTAGGTTATTAAGTGATCCACATAAAGACATAAAAGAGAATATTTTCAAGGAAGATGCTGATATTTTATTTAATACATCAGCTGACTATCGTTTTTCATTATATTTAAGACATAAAGAAATGATAAGTAAAGAATTATTAGATGATTTTGCCATTAGATTAAAGTATTTTTTAGATTATCCTAGACAAGATACACAAAAATCTAGTATTTTTGGAACTCAAGATGAGAGGGATTTAGAATCAATATATGAATGTGGTTTAGGTATTTTATTAGAAGAGTGGACCCAAAAATATATGGACTTAAGTCAAAGTAAAGAATATGGTTTTGTTGGTAATGGTACAACTTGTAGTTGTTATAGGATTGGTGATTATGTTATTAAACTTGTAAAGACAAAATGGTCTTATGAAGATGTCATTTGTCCTAATCTTTATTTAATTGCAAAAAATTATGAAGAAATATATTTAAGGGATAATGAGGGTATAGTTAAAGGTGGACTAGAAGTACAAAAGTATTTAACTAGAAAAGCAATTAATATTGATCCTAAATATTTTGGATATTTTGACTTAGAACTTGATAGATTAGGTTATCGAAGAAATGACACTTTAATTAAGGGAACATGTGGAGATAATACTATGTTATTGGATACATATCGTGATGCGGATTGCTTAAATCCGGAGAAAGTACCAGTTTGGTTTAAAAAGTATCCTTTGGTACTAGTTGATAGGG
This sequence comes from uncultured Bacilli bacterium, assembly GCA_947601485.1. Taxonomy (GTDB): domain Bacteria; phylum Bacillota_I; class Bacilli_A; order RF39; family UBA660; genus SIG200. Next base: position 50,848 of record CANQGF010000002.1, on the reverse strand, counting down.
ATAGAATATATCCTAAAGATAAAATGTTTGTAAGAGAATTAAGAAGCGGATATTAAATTGTGGATTAATAACAATATTTATTTTTCTTATGTTATCTGATATAATCCTAATAGGAGGCAAGTTATGGGTAGTGATGAAAATTTTTTAGATTCCCAAGGATTTATACCTTATATATTTAGATTAGAATTTAATTGTGGTTTTGAAGAAATTATAAATTGGACAATTAATGAACAAATAACTGTTACGGAAGATGAGATAAAGGCATATTTAAATAAAAAATTTATTGAAGAAAATGAAGAATTAAAATTAAGATTAGATAAGACTAAAAATAAAAAATACAAATCTTTAAATGAATGGGGAATAGATGATATTAAAGAATCTTTAAAAAATTTTTCAGATGAATTGCAATCTAGCAGATATCACTTTGAACCATTTACATTGGAATACTTTCAAAGTTATACTAATATTTTAAAAGGTAAAATATTATTAATAGTAGATTATCTTAAAAAAATTAGTGAGCACAATACATCATCCATTGAAAAAGAGCTTAAAATGTTAGATATAACATTAGACGAATTTGGTAATATTTCTTTAGAAGATGCTGAACGTTTAATTAATACGCTGACAAGTAATCTTAAAGATTTATGTGATAAAATAAATAGAGCAAATAATCTAGAAACTTATTTAAATTTTAAATTATCGAGAAATTTTTTATATCAAAGTGCTAGTCAAGAAATTGAATTATATCCTTATGAAATGCAACAAATTATTAATGCTTATTCTACACCCAGTTATTATGATACTTTAAAAAAATACGAACAAGAAAAATTATTATCAATTAGCCAAAATGGGCATAAAAAATCTTTAGAAATCTTATTAAGAAAGTAAGAATTTTTAATTAAGAGGTTAAGTGGGAATCTTAACTTTTTATTTTATTCAATAATTTAGAATAAAAAATTTTTAGGAATTTATCAATATTAATTATTAATATTGAATTAAAATTTATAATATAAAAAAAGATAAAATTAAATTTCTTTAATTTTATCAATACTATTTATTAGTTCATTTTTTTCTTTAACTTCAATAACTACATAATTATTTTTGAGTAAATCTTCATATTTATGAAAATCTATTTTACCTTTACCAATTTCTAAATGATCACTATCTCCATCATAATCATGCATATGAATATGTCTAATTTTATTTGTTTCTTTAAATAACGGATAGGCTTTATCACCATTTTTTTCATTATGGCCAATATCTAAAGTGAACCCAAGTGCATCATATTTACTGATTACCTTAACAGCATCATTTACAAATGGGTGAATTTTAGTGTTTTCAAAATTAATTTCAATGTTATTTTCTAAAGCTAATTTATTTAATACTTTACAACTCTTATCTAAATTTTTTAAATATACTTTTAAATATTCATTATTTAAAAATACTTTGCCATTTGGAAGGGTAAAATAAACTCCTGAATCAATATGTAAATTATATTTTTTAATATTATTTTTAATTCCTAATTTTATTTCTCTAACTGCTTCTTTTAAATAACTTTTTTCTTAAATCATTATTAAGTGATGCAACATTTAACTTTTCAGTTAAATGCATAGTAAATTCAATATTGTATTCTTTTAAATTTAGTTTATTTATTGCTAAACAATAAGGTAAATCCATATTAAGCTCAATAAATTTTAAATTATGTTTTAAAGCAAATTCTACATTTTCCCAAATATTTTTAAATTCAATTAAAGTAGGCATCCCATATTTCATATAATCACTAATAATATTATACATATATAATGTTAATTAGTAAATTTATAATAGAATTTTATCTATTATTTATTTTATAACAATTAGGTACTAATTTTCTTGTTAATTTGTCTTTTGTATCTTCTAATGTAGAATCTTTTATTTGACTAGCAGCAGAAAATTCATTACCGCCACCACCCATTTCACGCATTACATCACTAACATCAATAGTTCCTTTACTTCTGGCACTAATGTTTATAATGTCTTCACCAGTTAATCCTAAAGCAAATGTAGCATCGATATTTCGGTATTTTAATAAGTAGTCGGCTGCTTTAGCAAGTTCTTCTCTAGTATATAAAGTATTATCATCACCCATAGTAACCGCAGCTGTATATGTAATAAAACGCGTTTTAGAAACTAAATCTTGAATTTTACGGTCAACCAAATAATCTTCTGTAAAAAAGTCGGTTACTCGAGCAATTTCGCCACCTTTTTTAGTAAGTTTATAAATTGTTTCCATGGTTTTAGTACTAGCATTCTTTGTGAATTTATTAGTATCTAAAAAAATACCTGCTAGTAAATAATCAGCAACTCTTGAAGTGATTTTAACATTAGACATAAATAACATTTCTGTTAAAATTTCTGATGCACTAGATAATTTAGGCATAATATATTGATAGTCAGTTATAATCGTATCTTGATCTTTATCGTGGTGATCAATTATAGCAATACTTTTAAACTTATCTAAAAATGTTTGACATGCTGTTAAGTAAGTTTTATTCATATCTACAGTAATTAATAAAGTATTATTTGTAACCATTGCCTCGGCTTTTTCTTTAGTAATAAAACTAGTTATTTCTTTTGCTTCATTGTAAATTGTTTTCATCCCTTGCTCCATTTTATCAATATCATCACTCATGATAATAAATGGTTCTTTACCTAATTTTTTGACAATTAAACTCATTGCAATCGAAGATGCTAATGCATCATAATCCGCTCTTACATGAGGTGAAATAAAAACAAGATCACTATTAGCTATTAATTCATCTAATGTTATTTTAAATTCTTTTAAATCCATATATACCTCTTAAAGGTTTATTATAGAAAACTTTAAATTAAAAATCAAGAGTGGTTATATGGCAATACAAACTTTAAAAAAGTATTATTAAAATAAGATTTAAGAAGAATTTTTTAATTTTCTAAATATTTTAAAAGGAAATGAACAAAATAAGTCGTATATAAATAGTAGAGGGAGAAAAAAATGAATAAAGAAATCAAAAAAATGATTGATGAATTTACTACTAATTTTAGTGACTTATTTGTAGAAACATTTTTAATAAAATACATAAATGATTATGATATAGAATGTTTTGATCGTGCAATAAATGTTGCTTACACTGAATTAATAAATAAATTAAGAGATAGAATAGACTCAAAATTAAGAAAAATAAATGCAAATAAAAAGGAAGACTAGCTTCCTAATTATTGTAATTATTGTTATTATTACCTGTAAAGAATCCTGCTCCAATAATTATTACTAATAAGATAAATAATACAATCCATATTGCAGCTCCTATACCATAACCGCTTGTATATCCTGCATAGTTACCGCCACCACAACAAGGAGTACCAGCATAGTTACCACCATAGTAACCATTATTTCCGTAATAATACATATTATACCTCCTTTATGTATCTACTATATTTTATTATTCTTAGTCATATTTTGACATAAAAAAATTCATAATTTATTTAGATATTTTGTTTTCTGTGGTATGATAATTATAAGGTGGAAATATGAAAAAAACATTATCGAAGATTGATAAACCTTTATTAATAGTGACGATTATTTTATGTAGTATCGGTCTTTTAATGGTGTTTTCGGCTTCATCTATCGCAGCGATTCATCGTTATAATAAAAGTATTACTTATTTTTTTATTAGGCAACTTATCTTTTTAAGTGCTGGTTTTATCGGTGGATTTATCATTTTGTTTATTAAAACTAAACGTTATGAAAAAATATCTTGGCTTTTAATAATAGGTATTATTTTTGTTTTAGCATCATTACTTATTTATGGTGAAATTACAAACCACGTTCAAAGTTGGTTTTATATTCCTCATACAGGACTAGCTATTCAACCAAGTGAATTTGCGAAATCTTTTTTAATCTTATTTATGGCAATGTATTATAGCAAATTAATAAAAAAGAAACCTAGTAATATTTTATTATATTTAATTCCTTTAGCTATTACTTTTATTATTGGTATTCTTATTGCTATGCAACCTGATTTTGGTAGTGCGATGATTTTATTAGCGATTGGTTTTTGTATTTTTATTAGTATTCCCATGGAAAAAAGCAATTTGCCAAAGATTATTCTTATTTTAGGAATTCTTGCAATTATTGTAGTTTTAGTTTTACTTTATAGTGGTACCAATATTTTAAATAGTGACCAAATGAGCCGTTTTAATTTTCGTAATCCTTGTCAAAGATATACTGAAGAAAGTGGTTATCAAGTATGCAATGGTTTTATTGCTATTAATAATGGTGGAATACTAGGTGTAGGTATTGGAAATAGTACTCAAAAATATTTATATTTACCAGAAAGTCATACCGATTTTATCTATCCTATTTTAATTGAAGAATTAGGTTTAGGTGTGGGTATTATTGTTTTACTTTTATATATTTTTCTATTATATCGTATCTTAAAAATTGCTAAAGAAGCTTATAATTTACGTAATTCAATTATTGCCTATGGAACATTTTGGTTATTAGTTTTCCATATTATAATTAACTTATGTGGTGTTTTAGCTTTGATTCCTCTTACCGGAGTGCCTCTTCCTTTAATGAGTTATGGTGGGTCATCGACACTTAATTTTATTGGAATGATTTTTCTAACTGAAAGAGTAGCAATTGAAAATAAAGATACCAAATTTAATTTAGAAATGAAAAAATTAACAAATTAATAAAAATTTTTCTTTAAAAAAAGGAAATCCATAAAATTCCGACAATATATATAGTGAAAGGAGGAAAATTATGGATTTTTTGATATTCTTAAAAAATAACAAATTAATAATTTTAATAGTTAGTATTTTATTAAATATAATTCTTTTAATATGCACCTCAATACTATTATTTAAAGTTATTAATAATAAGTGTGAATGTCTAGATATGCCTTTACTTGAAAGTAAAGAGGAAGTAACGGATAAAAAGGAAGATGATGTTTTACCATCAAATGAACCTAAAACATATCATGTTGAAATAAAAGGCGCTGTTAAAACACCGGGAGTGTATGAAGTAAATGATAATAATATTATTAATGATGTAATAGTAATGGCTGGTGGCTTTAAGGATGATGCTTATACTGATAATATTAATTTAAGTCGTCATTTAGATGATGAATTAGTAATTTATGTTTATACAGAAAAAGAGTATAAGAAAAGTAATTTAGTTACACAAACAAGCTGTAATTGCGAAACTTATGATATATCTAATTGTACAAGTGCTAAAAGTAGTATTATTGTAAGTGGTGAAGATTCTACTCAAAATAATAATAGTACTAATTCAAATAACGCTAGTAGTGTAAGTGGTAAAGTAAATATTAACACAGCTAATATTAATGAACTTTTAACCCTTACGGGTATTGGTGAAAGTAAAGCTAAAGATATAATTAATTATCGTGAAAATAATGGCCTTTTTAAAAAAATTGAAGATATTAAAAAAGTTAATGGAATAAAAGATGCAACTTACAACAAAATTAAAGACGATATTACAGTTTAAAAAATTTTATTTCTTTTTATGTATTTTAACCATTATTTATATTATTGTTACGACAAAGATTATTAAATATGATACCAACTTAAAAAACTTTTCATCTATTGAAGGGATAGTAACTAATGTAAGTTATAAAGATTATGGAATAAAATTTACACTAAATAGTAGTGAGAAAATAGAATGTAATTATTATACAGTGGATAAAATTGATCTTTTAGGCAAAAAGATTAGAGTAGAAGGGAAGGCAACAAAAACTTATAATAATACTATTCCAAATACTTTTAATTATAAAAATTATTTATATAATAATAAGATTTATCTGACGTACGAAGTAAATAAATTAGAAATCTTAAAAGAAGAAAATGTTTTTTATCATCTTAAAAATAAAATAAATGATAGAATTGATAATTTTAATGACATAATTAAGCCTTATATAAAATTATTTATTACTGGTAATAAAGATGATTTAAACGATAATTTATATAACATCTATAAAACTAATGGTATATGGCATTTATTTGCCATTTCTGGAATGCATGTAGGTTTTATTATTTCCTTTTTTGATTTCTTTTTAAAGAAATTTCGTTTTAAAAAAGTAATTACATCTTTTTTTCTTGGTTTCTTTACTTTTTTAACTAATTATTCAGCTTCAGTTTTGCGTGTGGTTTTATTTTATTTTCTAAAAACTATTTTTTCGTACTTTAATATTAATATAACAAATGAAAATATTTTAATTTTATGTGCTTCATTAATTTTAATTGTTAATCCATTTATGATTTATAATGTTGGGTTTCAATATTCTTTTTTAATCTCTTTTGCTTTAATTATGGCAAGTAATAAAATAACTGGCAATTATTTAGTTAAAATATTAAAAATTAGTCTTATTGCGTTATTAGTAAGTTTACCAATTACTATCAATTTAAATTATGAAATTAATCTTTTAAGTATTTTATTAAATATTATCTTTGTACCATTTATTTCCCTTATTTTATTTCCTTGTTCAATCATCACCTTTATCTTTTCATTTTTAAGCCCTTTTTATAGTATCTTAATTAATCTATTAGAACTATCTAATACATATTTTTATAATTTAAAATTAAATATTATTATTCCTCAATTTTCTATAATAGTTATTATAATTTATTATTTTAGTATTTATTTAATATACCGTTTTAAAGCTAAAAAATATTATATTTTATTAGTATTAATTCTAATTATTAATTATTTAATACCTAAATTTGACAGTAATTATTATGTTTATTTTTTAGACGTTGGCCAAGGTGATTCAAGCATCTTAATAAGTCCTTATAAAAGGGAAGTATTAATGATTGATACAGGCGGTAATGATTACAATGATTATCATGTATCTGATAATGTTATTTTATTTTTAAAAAGTTTGGGGATTAAAAAGATTGATTTACTTATTCTTTCTCATGGTGATGCCGATCATGCTAAAGAAACACTGAATTTATTAGATAAATATACGATAAAAAACATTATCCTAAATAATAATAGTTATAATGAGTTAGAAAAAGAAATTATTCTAAAAGGCCATGTTGTAAACAATTATCAAAGTACTTATTTTAATTTTATAAATCTTAAAGATTATGGATTTAGTGATGAAAATAGCAGTAGTATTATTACTTATTTTAATATCTTAAATTATAAATTACTTTATTTAGGGGATACAACTAAAGAAGTAGAACAACAATTAATTAAAACATATAATATTAAGACTGATATTGTAAAGATAGCACATCATGGAAGTAATACATCAAGTGATTATAATTTTTTAAAAGAGATTAATCCTTCTTTAGCTATTATTTCAAGTGGTAGAGAAAATATCTATCATCATCCCTCTAAAGAAACGTTAAATACATTGAATAATTTAAATATTAAGTATTTAAATACGCAAACAAGTGGATCGATTAGATTAAAAATTAATGCAAATGAACATTCCATTAAAGAGTATAAGCCATAAAATATAATACATTATATAATGTTTATATAGATTGAGTAAAGACTTAAGGCTTTACTCTTTTAAATGCTTTTAAAATATGATATTATTTTATTGTATGAATACATATTTAGTAGTTAGTGAGACAATTTATTATACTGATAAATTTTTAAATGATTTAAAAGGCGATATTAAAAATATTGTTACTTTTAATATGGATGAAAATAGTATTGATGATGTATTAACCGAAGCTTCTTATTTTTCAATGTTTGATGAAGAAAAATGTGTAATAGTTAAAAATGCTCGTTTCTTTTTAGCAAGTAAAACTAACGATTCGAAAAAAAATACTGAAATATGTGAAAAAATTCTTAAATATTTAGAAGAAGAGAACAAAAATACTAAATTAATTTTTGTTTTGAATGGTAAAGTGGATAGTAAAAAGAAATTATATAAATATTTATTAGACAATGAACATGTTTTGATAAGCCCAAGTATGACTAAAACTGATATGAAAAATGAACTATTTAAAATTTGTAAAGAAAATAAGTATAGTATTTTAGATAAATCACTTTGGCATATTATTAATAATTCAGATAACAATTTTGATTTAGCATATAATGAACTTAAAAAAATTATGTTATATTATAGTAAACCATGTGATATTAAATATGAAGATGTTTTAGCTTTAACTAGCAAAACTTTAGAAGAAAATAATTTTAAATTAGTTGATAGTATTATTTCAAGAGATTTAGATAATTCTTTAAAACTTATTAATGAACTTAAAATATTCAAAGTTGAGCCATCAGTTATTATTGCCCTTATTTATCGTGAATTTAAACTTATGCTTTTAACCATTCTTTATCAAGAAAATAATTGTAGTACTAAAGAAATATTAAGTAATTTGCATCTTGCAGATTGGATGTTTGATAAAGTACAAAATAATTTAAAAAAATATCGCAAAGATGAAATAAAAAAGGAAATTATTAAATTAAGTACCATTGATTATAAAATAAAAAGTGGAAACCTTAATAAAGATGTAGCTTTAATTAGTTATGTGATTGATTTATGCTTATAAATTAGGTAAAATATAGGAATTTAGTGGGTGATTTAAAATGAAATGTGTAGTTGTTGGCATGAGTGGTGGCGTTGATAGTGCGGTTGCGGCTTATCTTTTGAAAAAGCAAGGTTATAATGTCAAAGCTCTTTTTATGCGAAATTGGGATAGTACAATTAATGGCGAAGATTTTCAAAATGATGATATTATTTGTCCTCAAGAAAGAGATTATAATGATGCCTTATTAGTTTGTAAAAAATTAGATATTCCTCTTTATCGAGTAGACTTTATTAAAGAATATTGGGATTATGTTTTTAAATATTTTTTAGAAGAACTTAAAAAAGGAAGAACACCAAATCCTGATATGCTATGTAATAAATATATTAAGTTTGACTTATTTAAAAAAGAAGCTCAAAAATTAGGGGCAGATTATATTGCAACTGGGCACTATGCTAGAGTAGATAATAATCATTTATTACGAGCAAAGGACGCTAATAAAGATCAAACTTATTTTTTAGCTGATATTACTACTGAAGAATTAAAAGATGTTTTATTTCCTATTGGAGATTTACTTAAAAGTGAAGTTAGAAAAATAGCTTTAGATGAAGGTTTAGTCGTAGCGGATAAAAAAGATTCGACGGGTATTTGTTTTATTGGCGAAAGAAATTTTCAAAAATTTATTAAAAATTATTTAGAAGAAAATCCTGGTGATATTATAGATGTTCAAACTAAAAAAATAATTGGTCGCCATAAAGGATTAATGAATTATACAATCGGGCAAAGAAAAAATGTAGGTATTTCTGGAAATACTGAACGTCATTTTGTATGTGGTAAAGATGTGGCAAAAAATATTTTGTATGTTACTATTGGTGATGAAGAATATTTATATAGTGATGCATGTCTAATTGAAAATGTTAATTTTATTAGTGAAAAAAGACCAACTGACTGTACTGCTAAATTTAGATATCGTGGAGAAGATTATCCGGTTAATCTTACATATTTAGAAAATAATGAAATATTAGTAAATTATCCTGAAAAAGTTAAAGCAGTGACGCCAGGACAAGCTTGTGTTTTATATTTAGGTGAAGAATGTCTTGGCTGTGGCTTTATTAAAGAAGTATATAAAAATGATAAAAAACTATGGTATCTATAATCGATTAGATACCTTTTTTGTAAAATAGATGTTTAAGAAAACAACAACAAAGATATTAACTATTTCACTTATTACTAAAGCATACATACCAATATGCATAAGAGAGGTAATTGCTAATACTATTAACTTAATAATGACCCCAATAATGGTGATAGTCATTGTAATTTTAGCTTTACCAAGTGCTTGTAAATAACTCATTAAAATAGCTTCGATATAAAATAAAGGAAATATGGGTGCTAATATTTTGATATAATTAAGCCCTTCGTTAGTTCTATATAAAATATTTAATATATTACTGCCAAAAAACATTAAAATAAGAGAGTAACTAATGCCAATAAAAAGTGCAAATCCTAAAGCTTCACCCAATCTTTTTTTAAGCGATTTAATGTTACCTCGTAAATAATTTTTACTTATTTCTGGGATTAGTGAAGATGATATAGCTGTAATAAAAAAAGATGGGACAGTTAAAACAGACATGGTATAAGCATTATATGCTCCATATTCAAGAACTATATAATCGCTGGTATAGCCGCTAAAAGTTAATAATCCCGTTAAAATGATTGGCTCAAAAAAATAACCAATATTACCAATAATACGCGATGAAACCGTAGGAAGAGAAATATTTAAAATGTTTTTTAATAGTCCTTTGTCCATCGTAAAATCTGTTCTTTTAATTTTAATTTTTTTAGGAATAAATAATAGATTAACAAAGATAGAAACTATTTCTTCAATAAAAGAAAACACAAATAATGAAGCCGCTGCTAAAATATCACTTTTTGCCATAATACTAGGAACTAAAAAATAGATGAGTAAACCTCTTACTAATTCTTCAATGATATTTGATACTACATTAGGTATCATATTTTGTTTACCATAAAAATACCCCTTTATAATACTAGAAATAGAAATAATTGGAAAAGTCAAACTCATTGCAATAATTAGTAAATAACATCTTTCTTCATGCAAAAGATTAATAGCAATAAATTTAGCTGATAAAAGCATGACTATGACGACAATAAAATTTATACTCATTATTAATATAGTGGAAGTTGATAATATTCGTACATTTTGATGATTGCCTTCCGCTACTAATTTAGAAATAGTGGTGGGTAGAGCTAATGTGGCAATAGTTATAAGAAGAGAATAGGTTGGTGTAACTAAAGAATATAATCCTAAAACTTCTGCACCAACAATTCTAGTGTATATAATGCGAATAATAAATCCGAGAATTTTAGTAATAATACCACCTAAAATTAAAATAATAGTTGATTTTAAAAAGAGGTTATTTTTATTTTTCATTAGTTCATCCTTTAAAAAACAAATTAAATATTATATAATAATAATATGAAAGGAATGTCTTATTTATGGCAGATTATAAAGATAATATAAGTCAAAATGATTTATATATAAGACTAATTCCAGCTTTTAATACTAAAATAAGAGAATGGGAAAGAGCCAAATTTTATAATGCTTCACCAATAGATATGTGGAATTATTGTATTAAATGTAAATGGATAAATAAAAGTAATTTAAGACTCTATGAACTAGTGGATGATATTTTAAACATAGATCTTTTAGATTACATAGAATTTATAAGAAAAGATAGGAATGATTAAATGAAAGATACAGAAATAAACTTTGAAACAATTTATGATAAATTAAATTTTAATGAAGAAACACTTCTAAAAATTAAAGAAGCATATCTTTTTGCATGTAATGAATATGCTGGTAAAAAAAGACATTCAGGTGATGATTATATTACGCATCCTTTACATGTTGCTCTTATATTAACTTCTTTAAATGTTGATGATACCACCATAATTGCGGCAATTCTCCATGATGTACTCGATAAAGGTAATACCGCAACTAAAGAAATTCTCGAAGAAAAATTTGGTAAAGATGTAGCTTTAATCGTAGAAAATGTTTCTAAAATTAATAAGTTAGAACTAACTGATGAAACGGAAAATTCTAAAATATATTTAAGAAAAGTTTTAGTTGGTTTATCGGAAGATCCACGAGTTTTATTTATTAAATTAGCTGATCGCTTACATAATTTGCGAACTAGTTTTGCCGTATCTGAAAAAAGTCGTAAAGCAACAGCTAAAGAAACAATGGATATATTAGTTCCGATTGCCCATCGTTTAGGGATTAATTCCATTAAAAGTGAAATGGAAAATTTATGTTTACAAATCTTAAAGCCGGAAGTTTATAATGATATTTTAGAAAAATTAAATAACACTACCAGTGAATTAAATGACAATTTACAAAAGATGAAAGAAGATATTTCCCATCTTTTAATTGAAAATGGCATAACTCATGAAATTAAAGGAAGAGTTAAAAGTATTTATAGTATTTATAATAAATTACAATCAGGAAAAAGTTGGGATAATATTTATGATATTTTAGCGTTACGAGTTTTTGTTAAAACTGAAACTGAATGTTATACCGTAATAGGTTTAATTCATTCTAAATATCGTCCTGTTCCCAAAAGATTTAAAGATTATGTTGCTAATCCTAAAGAAAATATGTATCAAAGTTTACATACCACTGTCTTTGGAGATGATGGTAAATTTTATGAAATTCAAGTTAGAACATATGAAATGGATGAAATTGATGAAAAAGGTATTGCATCCCATTGGTCTTATAAGGAACATGGTGTAAAAAAAATCCAAGCAATTATGGAACAAAAACTAGAATTATTTCGTAATATCATTGAGTCTGCCAGTGATGAAAACGATGACTCTTTTGAAATGACAATGCATAGTAACATTTTAGGGGAACTTATTTATGTTTATACTCCTAAAGGAGATGTAATTGAACTTCCAAAAGATGCTACACCAATCGATTTTGCCTACCGTATTCATAGTAAAGTTGGCGATACAACAGTCGGAGCTATTGTTAATGACAATATTGTTCCTTTATCATATGAATTACAAAATAACGATGTTGTTAAAATTATTACTAATAAAGATGCTGTTCCAAGTAATGATTGGTTAAGTTTTGTCAAAACCGAACAAGCTAAAGCTAAAATTAAAGCTTTCTTTAGTAAAAAAGATCGAGAAGAAATCATAGCTAAAGGTAAAAATATATTAGAAAAAGAAATTAGAAAAAGAAAGCTAGGTTATAGTGATGTTATTAATGATAAAAATTTAAGTAAAATTCTTAAAGATTTAAAATTAAATAATTTAGAAGATTTATATTTATCAATCGGCTCTTTAAGATATACAGCAGGATATATAATTAATTTAAGCAGTGAAGATAAGCATAATATTGATGATATTTTAATAGAAAAATTAAAACCAAATACAAATATTATTAAATCAAATGACGATATTATAGTTGATGGCAATACTAATATCATGTACAACTTAGCTAAATGTTGCAAGCCAGTTAAAGGCGATGAAATCAAAGGTTTTATTACTAAAGGAGAAGGTATATCTGTTCATAAAAAAAACTGTCCTAATATTAAAGATAGTAATTTAAGATTAATTGATATTTCTTGGAATCCTTTAGCTAACAATAGTTATTATACTAATATTACCATGTTAGTTAATAATAATAATTTTCTTGCTGATTTAATTGCTCTTGCTACGAAAGAAAAAATAACGATTGCCGAGTTTAAAAATAAAGATATTGATAATGGCACAATTTGTGAATTATTAGTTAAAGTTAATGATAAAGAAGAATTAGATCGTTTTAAAAATAAATTAAGTCGTTTTAAAAATGTTGAGGTTATAGCATAAATGAAAGTAGTTATTCAAAGAAGTAAATGTAGTAGTGTTTCGATTAATAATCAAATATATAATCAAATTAATAATGGTTTAGTTATATTTTCATGTTTTACTTTAGATGATACGATAGAAGATATAAATTACATAGTTAAAAAAATTGTTAATTTAAGAATTTTTGATGATGAAAATGGTGTTATGAATAAAAGTATTTTAGACGCTGGTGGAAGTATTTTATCAATTAGTCAATTCACTTTGTATGCTGATACAAAAAAGGGTAATCGTCCAAGCTATATTAAAGCTTTAAATGGTGATGAAGCAATAAATTTATATGATACTTTTAATCAAGAATTAAATAAAATAGTTCCAACTGTAACCGGTGTTTTTGGGGCTGATATGCTCGTTAAAATTGAAAATGATGGCCCCATAACTATTATCATTGACAGTAAAAATAAATAATGTTAAGATAAACACTTGTAGGGAGTTTTGAAAAATGATTATACTTGATAAAAACAATGGTGGAATTGATTTATATACTATTACGGCTAAAAAAGAAGAATTAAAAAGATATCGTGAAGAAATATTAAATCTTAAAAAAAGAAATTATTTTTATTATCTTATTTCTAAAAAAGAAAAAGTTCTTAAACAATTTGCCAATTCTTCAGAAATTGATTATGCAAATATTGGCAATAATAAAAATTTAGTAGCGTTATTAACTAAATTATTTAATTATAATGGTAAATATGATGAAACAATTCAACAATATATAAATGAAAATGATTTAATAGATAGGTATCTTCAAGGTTTTAAAGATAGAAGACCGGTTGTTAAAATTACTAATACTCCAAATGGAAAAAACTTTTATTATTTAACTAATGATGTAAGTCAAATCGATTATAATGCGTGGATATTAAGAGAAGTTATGGAATTGCCTAAAGAGCTATATCTATTGCATCTTCTACTTTTAGGCAAATTTGATAAATTACAAGACGAACCAATTAGTGAACAATTAGATTTATTCGATATAAATCATTATAAAACATTTACTGAAAATGACTTAAAAGATTTAATTGATGCAGGTCTTATGCAAAATACTTATGAAGATATTATGAAAAAGGCAGCATTAGATGCTCACATTTTGCAAAAAAGAAGAAAATAGTGGAGAATTAACATGTATATATATGATAGAAAAAATGATAGTATAAATCGATATACTATTGAAGCTAAAAAAGAAGAATTAAAAAAATATAAGCAAAAAATAATTGAAGCAAATGATGAAGATTTATTATATTATTTAATAACTAGTGTAGAAACAACTAAAGACCGATTTGTAAATTCACAAGAATTAGCTATAAGTGATATTGTATATGGTCCTCAGTGGACCATTCCTGGAAAAATTCAATCAAATTTAAGAAACCGTGGTGGTACAAAAAACATAGCATATTTACGAGAATTATGTTTAAGGTTTCATGGAATTGGTTGGGAAGACCTAGAGGATGAATGCATAGAACATATTAATTTAATTGAACAGTACATTAATGGTGATTTTGATAATATTCCATTAATAAGAATTATTGAAGAAAACAATCATGATTTTTATCTTTTAAGGACAGAAGCAGCAAAAACAACTATGTATGGTGACTTTTGGCTTGTCGATAACATTATTAAATTACCGAGAAGTTTACAAGTACTGCAATTATTATTACAAGGTAAATATGAAAAAATAAATGATGAGGAAATTACTGATCAACTAAAACTATTTAATATTGATTATTATAATAGCATTAAACTAAGTGATATTAGAGATTCGCACATACCAGGATTAACTAATGAATCTTATGAATCTACATTAGAAAAAGTGTCTCGTGGATCACGTATATTACAAAAATATAAAAAATAAAGACATCTGGTAATATGTCAAGAAAAAAATTAGCAGATATTTAAATAATTTACTGCTATATCAAATAAATTATTACACGACAAAAAGCCCTGTTCAGCATCGTGAACAAGTGTTTGCTAGCAAAAGGCTAATTCATAATATCAAATTCACTTGGAACGTATAGTTGATTTTTACATAGCAAACCAAAAATCAATCTAATTAATTTACGAGAAGAAAGAGCGAGGGCACGTTTGTGTTGATGAGTTTTTACTTCTGAAACTTTGTTTTGATAATAATTTTTCATAGCAGAGTTATGAAAAATCATTAAAGAAGTAGCTTCCGATATGTAATATTTAAGGTACATATTAGCAGATTTAGCCATAGGTTTATCAGAATGTTCAAACTCACCAGATTGATGTCTAGGCCAATAGAAACCAGCGTATTTAGCAAGTTGATTGTGAGATTTAAAAAGATTAACATCAACAATCTCAGCCAAGATACCAGCAGCAAAAACTGGACCAATGCCTGGAATGGATAAAAGGATATGATAAGCATTAGAATCTAAACCTTTGATAACTTTCAAAATAGCCTTATCAATACTTTTTATTTCACTTTGAAGGCAAGCAATAACGGTTAAAGAAGAAGCAATAGCAGATCCAACAGCTTCATAAGAAACTGCATCAAGTCTATAGGAATCTCTAGCAGCTTTAACTAAAATATTAGCATTGTTTTTTGGGTTTTTAAAACGATTTTTCCCCTTAGAAGAAATAAAATCGACAAGATCTTCGATAGGAGTATTAATGATATCTTCGATGGAAAGGAATTCAGTTAAAATAGCAGAAGAAGATTTACCAAATTTATTAGAAAAAGGTTTATTATCAGTATTTTCCAAACCAGAGAATTTGAGAAAAATATTAGCAGAAACATAACACTTTTCTTTAGTAATTTGGTCAGCAAGGTGTTTTCTTTGACGAGTTAATCTTTGCAAAGCAAGAAACTGAGAACCTTTAAAAGGAGATAAAGAATTAGTACGACCTACGCGAATAAAATCAGCAATGATAAAAGCATCACCTGGATCAGTTTTTTCTATTTCAATATAGGAATCTTTGTATTTGTCAATGCTTTTAGCATTAACAGTATAAACAACAGAATTAAGAGTGTTTAAAATAGGATTAGAGCTTAAAAAAGAAGCAATATGAATATAATAAACACCAGTGCATTCCATAGCAAAGATAACCTTATTGAAATGATGATCGTTCATAATGTTAGAAATAGAACTAACTAAAGAATCTGAACCAGATGGAGTATTATCAAAAGACAAATTAAGAAGTTTGTCTTGATTAAAATTTATTGCACAAACTTGATTAGATTTTAGAGAGACATCAATACCAACAAATAAAGTTTGATTCATAAAATCACCACCTTTCTAATTAAGAATTTTGTGAAATATTAAAATGAATGTGGTAGCCTAATCTTAAACCATAACAGCAACCTCGCATATTAGCAATCATCTTTAAGTAGGTAAAATGCTATGTTACTTAAAGAGTTGCAGCATCTGAGTTAGAAGAATATAGATTTAAGTTAGGAAGCAGTCTTAAAAAAGCAATCAAAGTTGCAAGGAGCGAAAGAATTTTACATTCAACTAAAATATTTCAGAGAAATATTATAAGTATTAGACTACCAACAGTCAAAAAGCGAAAATTTTATAATTTTTAGTTATAACTAAAAATTATAAAATTTATATCAAAGTAATCAAAATTAATTGATTACAAAAAATATTATACGAGGAGCATTAACATGTATATATATGATAGAAAAAATGATAGTATAGATTTATATACTATTGAAGCTAAAAAAGAAGAATTAAAAGAATATAAAAGAAGTGTACTTGAAAAAAGCAAAGATAATTTATTATATTATTTAATAACTAATGTCGAAAAAGTTAGAAATCGATTTGTAAATTCACAGGAATTATCTATACATGATATTGAATTTAATACCCATGTATGGACTCCGGTGATATATAATACATTTTCAATACTAAGAGAAGTAATCGGTACAAAAAGCATTGCGGAATTACAAGAACAATGTGAAAGATATTTAGAAAATGGCTGGCTTGAAAACTTGGATATATGCAGAGATCAAATAAATCTAATTAAACAATACATTAATGGTGATTTTGATAATATCCCATTATTGAGAATTGTTGAAGAAAATATGCAAGATTTTTATCTTTTAAGAACAGAATCAGATAGAAATGATTCACAAACTGATACCAATTTGTTTGTCCATAACATTATTAAACTACCAAGAAGTTTACAAATACTACAATTATTATTACAAGGTAAATATGAAAAAATTAATGATGCAGAAATTACTGATCAATTAAAACTATTTAATATTGACTATTTTAATAGCATTAAACTAAGTGATATTAGGGACTTACATGCATCAGGATTAGTTAATGGCTCTTATGAGTCTACATTAGAAAAGGCTTCTTGTGGATCGCGTATATTACAAAAATATAAAAAATAAAGAAAGAGGTATCGGAAAAGAGGGAAAATGCAAGAAAGGTGGATAAAGGGGCTTTAGACTTATATGATGTTTTAAAAGAAAATTATGAAATAAGTAGAAGAACAAAGGCTGTATATAATAGGCAAAAACAGTTAAGAGATGAACTATGTGAGTATGGTCACAATTCTGTTAATAGAGATAATTTTGAAGAAGTATTAAGTGTTATTGGTCTTAAAAAGAATTTATATTTTTTCTTTTATAAATTTATCCCATTTGTTATTCAAAATAATTTATTAAAAAATCAAATGAATATTAAATCTTTAGATGCAAATGAATATAAAATATCTACTAATTTTAATCTAACTTATAAGACAAGTATTTACAAACATATTAATTATGATGATGAAACTATAGAATTCTCTTTGCCTTATGATTCTGATTATAGTCACTTTGAAGACCAAATTATTAAATTTATTGACGAATTTAATTTAGGCACAATCAAAATATTAAATTCTCAATATGGATTAGATTATTTTATTAGAAACTTCTTTAAAAGATTTAATATATGCATGTTATATAGGACAAGAATGGGTTAAATCTTTAGAGGGTGTTTGTGCAGATTTATTAAGTGATTACTATAGTGAAGAACAACTAGACAGTTTTAAGAAAACTCTACATAAATAATCAAATTCTTGGTTGACGATAATTAAAAAAAGTAATAAAATTAATTTAGTAATTTCTATGGAAAGATGAGTATTTTATTAATAAATATTTTAAAGAGAAGACGGTTGGTGGAAAAGTCAAAATGGATAATAAAAGAAGACACTTTTAGATAAATAGAAACGCACATAGTGTGATGAAATTTAAGACCTAAAGTAAGGTGGTACCGTGGGAATATTCTCACCCTTATATGTTTAGGTCTTTTTATTTTTTAAAGAGAGGATGATTAAAAATGATAACTAAACCAAAAGGAACCATCGACATTACGGGAAGTGATGCTCTATTATGGGAATATGTTAATTCAGTTGTAAGTACTATGATGAGTAATTACAACTATGAATTTATTAGAACACCAATTTTTGAAGCTAGTGAATTATATCACCGTAGTGTTGGCGAAACTTCTGATATAGTTAAGAAAGAAACATATGATTTTAAAGATAAAGGAGATCGTAATTTAACTTTAAGACCGGAAGGAACAGCGGGAGTAGTAAGAAGCTATTTAGAAAATAAATTATATGCTCAACCTGATATTAAAAAATATTATTATAATGGTACTATGTATCGTTATGAAAGACCACAAGCTGGAAGATTACGTGAATTTACCCAATTTGGTGTTGAAGTTTTAGGTAGCAATGATCCCATCATTGATGCTGAAGTAATTAGTCTTCAATATAAAATTTTAGAGTCTTTACATATAAGTAATTTACAAGTAAATATCAATACTTTAGGTGATGAAGAATCAAGATGCAATTATCGTAATGCTTTAGTAAAATATTTAGAACCTCATATAGATGAATTATGTGAAGATTGTAAAGAAAGATTTAAAACTAATCCTTTACGTATTTTAGATTGTAAAGTTGATGCTACAAATGATATTTTAAAAAATGCTCCGACAACTTTAGATTATTTAACAAGTGATGCTAAAAAAAGATTTGAAACGGTTTTAAAATATTTAGACTTATTAGAAGTTGATTATGAAGTAAATCCTAAAATAGTAAGAGGACTTGATTATTATGATCATACCGTTTTTGAAATAGTATCTTTAGATAATGATGAAACTAGACAAAGCGTTTTAGGTGGTGGCGGTAGATACAATAAATTAATTAAAGAATTAGGGGGAAAAGATTCTTATGGCATTGGCTTTGCCTGTGGAATTGATCGCATAATTGCCATGATGAAAGAAATTGATTTATATAAAAATGTAAAGAAAGAAATTGATTGTTATGTAATGTATGTTTCTGAAGAAGAAAAATTACATGCTTTAGATATTGTTCAAAGTTTAAGACTCAATGGTGTAATTACAGAAACTAATTCTTTAAATAAAAATTTAAAAGGCCAATTTAATGAAGCAGATCGTTTAAATGCTAGATTACTTGTTATATTAAATAATGAAGATTTAAAAAAAGGTTTAGTTAATGTAAAAGATAATCATACTAAAGAAGAAGTTAAAGTTGATTTAGGAGAAATTGTCGATTACATTATTAGTAATTTGTAGGAGGTAACATGGAAAATATATATCGTAACCGTTATTGTGGTGAAATTAGAAAAGAAGATGTCGGTAGTGTTGTTAGAGTAGCAGGTTGGATTAATTCCATTCGTAATTTAGGTGGTCTTATTTTCATGACTTTACGTGATGAAAGTGGTATAGTTCAAATTATTAGTGAAGATATCAAACTTTTTGAAGGAGTCACTAAAGAGAGTACTGCTAGTATCACAGGAACCGTTAGAATGCGTAGTGATGTTAATCCCAAAATGCCTACGGGTGATATTGAAATTGTTTTAGAAAAAATGGAAATATTAGGTAAATGTCAAAATATTTTACCTTTTGAAATTGCTAGAAGTAAAGATGCTAGTGAAGAAACTAGACTTAAATATCGTTATCTTGATTTAAGAAATAGTTTAGTACATGATAAAATTATATTCCGTGTTCATGTTATAGATTTTTTAAGAAAAATTATGAAAGATGAAGGATTTACAGAAATTACAACCCCAATTATTACAGCAAGTAGTCCAGAGGGAGCTAGAGATTTCGTTATTCCTTCAAGAAATTATAAAGGTAAATTTTATGCTTTGCCCCAAGCTCCTCAAATATATAAACAACTATTAATGGTTTCTGGCTTTAATAAATATTTTCAAATTGCTCCATGTTTTAGAGATGAAGATTGTCGGGCTGATCGAACTTTAGAATTTTATCAATTAGATATGGAAATGAGTTTTGCTACGGAAGAAGATATTTATAATATTGGTGAAAAAGTCTTCTATGAAACATTTAAAAAATTTAGTAATAAAGAAGTATCACCCCGTCCATTTAGAAGAATCCCTTATAAAGAAGCAATAGCTAAATATGGTTCAGATAAACCAGATTTAAGAAATCCTTTAGAAATAACTGATATTAGTAATATATTTGTAAATAGTATCTTTAATGGTTTTAAGGGCAAAATTGTTAAAGCAATTAAAGTTAGTAATGCTTATAAAGCCTATGAAAAGCCTAATTCTTGGTATAAAAAATTAGAAGAATATATGAAAGAAAAAGGGGCTTTAGGTCTTGCTTATCTTAAAAATGACGCTAATGAATTAAAGGGATCAATAGCTAAATTTTTAAGTGAAGATGAAATTAATAGTCTTAAAGAAGAATTAAATTTAGAAAATAATGATGTAATATTTATTATAGCAGGTGATAAAAATATTTCTAAATTAGCTGGTATATTAAGAATTAAATTAGGTGAAGAATTAGAATTAATTGATCATAATCGTTTTGAATTTTGTATTATTAATGATTTCCCAATGTATGAATATAATGAAGAAGATAATAAATGGGATTTTGGTCATAATCCATTTAGTATGCCAAAAGGTGGTCTAAAAGCTTTAGAAGAAGGTAATATTGAAGATATTGTAGCTTATCAATATGACTTCGTTTGTAATGGTAATGAAATGGCTTCAGGAGCAGTAAGAAATCATGATATTGAAATTATGAAAAAAGCTTTTGCTATTGCTGGTTATGATGAAGAGGTTATTAAAAATAAATTTAGAAGTTTATATACTGCTTTCCAATTCGGAGCTCCTCCTCATGCTGGAATGGCTCCGGGAATTGATCGGATTATTATGCTTTTAACTGATGAAGAAAATTTAAGAGAAGTACAAGTATTCCCACCAAATGTTTCTGGTATTGATTTACTCATGGGTAGTCCAAATACTTTAGATGAAAAACAATTAAGGGAATTACATATAAAAATAAGAGATTAAGAAAGGAAAATATTAATGGATTTAAAAGATTTACTGAAAGAAAAAGATAAATATTTAAATAAAGAAGTTACAATTTGTGGTTGGATTAGAAATCATCGTGATCAAAAAACTTTTGGTTTTATTGATTTTTCTGATGGTACTTGTCAAGAACACTTACAAGTTGTTTATGATGAAAAATTAAGTAATTTTTCTGAAGTTCAAAAATTATTAGTGGGATGTGCAATTTGCATAACCGGTAAAATTATTGAATCAAAAGGTAATCAAGAAATTGAAATGCAAGCAACTAAAATAGATGTTCTTGGTAATTGTCCCGAAGATTATCCGATTCAACCTAAAAGACATACCCGCGAATTTTTAAGAGAGGTAGCATATCTTCGCCCTCGAACTAATCTATTTCAAGCTGTTTTTAGAATTAGAAGCACTGTAGCAATGGCAATTCATGAATATTTTCAATCACATAATTATTTATATGTTCATACCCCTTTAATTACCACTGCTGATTGTGAAGGCTCTGACCAAATGTTTAAGGTTACTACTTTAGATTTAAATAAATTACCTTTAAAAGATGGTCAAGTTGATATGAAACAAGATTTATTTAATAAACAAGCTTTTATTACCGGAACTGGTCAATTACATGGTGAAGCTTTTGCTATGGCATTTAAAAAAATATATACTTTTGGTCCAACATTTAGAACGGAAAATTCTAATACTAAAACTCACGCTAATGAATTTTGGATGATTGAGCCAGAAATTGCTTTTTGCAATTTAAATGGTTTAATGGACATTGAAGAAGAAATGCTAAAATATGTGGTAAGTTATGTTTTAGATAAATGTGAAGATGAAATTGACTTTTGTGATAAGTTTGTTGAAAATGGCTTAAAAGAAAAATTAGAAAAATTAGTTAATTCTAAATTTGTTCGCATTACTCATCATGAAGCCGTTGATATTTTAAATAAAGCTAATATTAAATGGGAATTTACCCCATCATATGAAGATGATATTGCTAAAGAACATGAAAAATATATTACGGAATATTTCAATGGCCCTGTTTTTATTACAAATTGGCCTAAAGATATTAAAGCTTGGTATATGAAACTTAATGATGATAATAAAACAGTTGCTGCCGTTGATTTAGAAGTCCCTGGTGCGGGTGAATTAATGGGTGGTAGTCAAAGAGAAGATGACTATGATAAATTAATTAAAAGAGCAAAAGAACTTGGTGTAGATACAGATACAGTTGATTGGTATTGCAACTTAAGAAGATATGGTGGCTGTTTCCATTCTGGTTTTGGAATGGGCTTTGAGAGATTAATTATCTATATAACGGGAGTAGAAAATATTCGTGATGTTATTCCATTCCCAAGAACACCAGGATCTTGTGAATATTAAAATATGAGGTGTAAGATGAGTAAATTTACAAGTGAAATGGTTGATGATTATGCAAATAAACTATTAATTGGTTTATCAAAAGAAGAAAATGAAATGGTTTTAAAAGAATTTGATGTTATCGACCATAATATGGAATTAATTACTAAAATACCCCATATTGAAGAAGTAGAACCAATGACTCATACTTTAGATGACTTTTCTTTTGAACTTAGGGATGATGTAGCAAGTGATTCACCTAGTATTGAAGAATTATTACAAAATTGCGATAATTATGAAGATAGAGAAGTAGTAGTGCCTAAAGTAGTGGGAGGTGAAGAATGAATATTCAAAAAAATATTGAAGAATTACATGAAATGCTTTTAAATAAAGAGATAACCCCAAAAGATTTAGTCAAAGAATCATTAAATAAAACCCATGAAGTAGAAGAAAAATGTAATGCTTTTGTTACCATTATTGACAAACCAGAAATGCATGAAGTAACCGATAACTTATTATCCGGTATTCCTTTTGGAATTAAAGATAATTATTCAACTAAAGGAATTTTATCAACGGGATCATCTAATACATTAAAAGATTATGTCCCAATTTTTAGTGCCACAGCTGTTTTAAAATTACAAGAAGCCGGTGCGATTGCTGTTAATAAAACGGCATTAGATGAATTTGGTATGGGTGGAACAGGAACAACTTGTGCCACTGGTCCGGTTAAAAATCCTTGGAATACTAAAAGAATGTGTGGGGGCTCTTCAGCTGGTAGTGCCGCCGCAGTAGCAGCAGGAGTTTATCCTTATGCTTTAGGTAGTGATACAGGTGATTCAATTAGAAAACCCGCAGCATACTGTGGGATTGTTGGTTATAAACCTACTTATGGCATGATTAGTAGGTATGGTTTATTTCCTTTTGCATCATCTTTAGATCATTGTGGTGTTCTTACTCGTTCTGTTAGGGATGCCGCAATCGTTGTTGATGCTATGAAAGGCCTTGATTCAAAAGACCAAACTACTTGGGATTCATCAAATATTCATTTATTATCTTCCTTAAATGGCAATGTTGCTGGTAAAAAATTATTTTATATTAAAGAACTTTGCAATATTGATAATTATCAAAATCCTAGTTCTATGTTAATTCGTCATTTGGATAATTTTCACCAAACTTTAAATATTCTAAAAGAAGAAGGTGTTACAGTCGATGAAATTTCATTTGATAGAACTTTACTTAATGCTTTACCAAGCGTTTACACATGTATTTCCAGTGCTGAAGCGACAAGTAATATGTCAAATTTGACTGGAATTATCTTTGGTCCAAGAGGTGAAGGAAAAACTCCTTTAGAAATAATGATGGATCATCGAACAAAAGGATTTTCACCACTTATTAAAAGAAGATTTGTTATTGGCTCTTATATTTTACAAAAAGAAAATCAAGAAAGATATTTTGTAAATGCTCAAAGAGTTAGAAGATTAATAGTAGATCAAATGAAAAAATTATTTGAAACTTATGATGCCCTTATTATGCCAGTTGGCAGTGGGATTGCTCCAATGCTTGATGGTGATAATGATATACTAGATAATAGCGATACAAGAGTTTTAGAAGAACACTTGCAAATTGGTAACTTTGGTGGATTTCCATCTATAACTATTCCTGATGGCTTTATTGATGGAATGCCAGTAGGAATTAATATTACCGGTAATTGCTATGATGATGAAAATACTTTAAATATTGCCTATGCTTTAGAAAGCAAAATGCCTTATCTAAACCAAATAGCAAGGAGTGAGGAAAATGAGTAAATATAAAACCGTAATTGGTCTTGAAATGCACTGTGAACTTAAAAGTAATGCCAAAGTCTTCTCAAATGCTAAAAATGCTTATAGTGAAATTCCTAATAGTAATGTTTCCCCAGTTGATATGGCCTTTCCCGGTATTTTACCAACTGTTAATAAAGAATCCGTAAGAGAAGCTTTAATGATGGCTTTAGTTTTAAATTGCGAAATTCCTGAATATATGTATTTTGATCGTAAAAATTATTATTATCCTGATCTTCCCAAAGGTTATCAAATAACGCAAATGCATGCTCCTGTAGGTACTCATGGAAAAGTCACTCTTGATATGGGTGATTATAAAAAAGAAGTTTTAATCCATGATATTCATTTAGAAGAAGATTCTGCTAGTTTGGATCATTATTCCGATGCTTCATTAATTGATTATAATAGGGCAGGAGTACCACTTTTAGAACTTGTTACAGAGCCATGTTTAAATTCTCCAGAAGAAGCTGTTGCGTTCTTAGAATACATGCGTAGAGTTTATCAATATTGTGAAGTATCTGATGCTGATACAAAGCGTGGGCAAATAAGATGTGATGTCAATATCTCTATCATGGATGAAGATGCCAAAGAGTTAGGCACAAAAGTAGAAGTTAAAAATGTTAATTCTTTTAGTAACGTTTATGATACTATAGTTTATGAAGTAAATAGACAAACAAAGCTTAAAGAAGAAGGAAAAGATAGTGAAATTGAACAAGAAACCAGAAGATTCAATGAAGATGATGGTACAACCATAAGAATGCGTAGTAAAGTTGATGCCATCGATTATAAATATTTTGTTGAGCCCAATATTCCTAAATATAAAATTACAGATGAATGGCTAGAACAAATAAAAAAAACAATTCCTATGCTTCCCGAAAAGCGTAAAGAAAAATATATAAATACTTATGGTTTATCAGAATATGATGCCAATATTATAATTAAAGAAAAAGATTATGCTGATTATTTTGAAGAATGTTTAAACCTTGGTATTGATCCTAAAGTAGCGGCTAATTATTTAATTGTTCAAATAATAGCGTATTTAAATAAAGAAGATATTACTTTAAGAGATTTTTATTTAAAACCAGCTTATCTTTATCAAATAATTGATGCTCAAAATAAAGGCTATATTTCTTCAAAACAAGCTAAAGAAATATTTAATAAATCATTACTTGAAAAGCGTGAGCCTAAAACTTATATAACTAAAGATAATCAACAAATATCTGATAAAGACGAATTACAAAACATTATCACTAATATTCTAGATAATAACCAAGATCAAATAATAGCTTATCATAATGGTAAAACCAATTTATTTGATTACTTTGTTGGTCAAGTAATGAAAGAAACTAAAGGAAAAGCTAATCCTAATCTGGTTAAAGAAATATTAAATGAGAAACTAAATTAATTAAAAAATTAGTAGTTAGAAAATTTAACTACTTTTTTTCACCTTACCTTTCCTTCGACAAAATATTTACTTAAGTTATGCTATTATTTAATTGGTGATGCCAATGAAAAAAAATATTCTATTAATTGCTTCTTCGCTCATATTAGGAATAATTATCACTTTTTTCGTTTTAAATAAAGAAAATATATATGCTAAAGAAAAATATAAGGTATATGCTTTTGAAGTTGGATCTTATAATACTTATGAAAATGCTTTAAATAATAATTTAAATATTCCTTATATTATAGTTAATCATGATAATCTATATAAATTATATATTGCCATTTTTGAAGATTTAGATATAACAAATGATATGCTTCTTTATTTTAAACAAAACAATATTAACCCCTATTTAAAAATGATTGAAGTAGATAAAGATTTTTATAATAAACTTTTGCAATATGAAGAATTAATTAAAAAATTAGAAGATACTAAAGCTTATGATCAAATTAACCAAAGTATTTTAAAAGAATATGGAGAAGTGAGTAATGAAAATAGTTAAATTCCTTTGGCATAATCATTTATTTTTAATTTTCTTTCTTCTATTAATTTTAAAAGAACCTTTATATAAAATAATTACTATTCATAAGAATGTTTATACACCCACTCGTTGTAATATTTTAGAAAGTGATTATAATAAATTATTAGAATTCAGTGAAATAGATTTAGTTTATGAAAGTGATTATATAAATACTTATATTATTTATAAAGATATCTATAATTATATGAATGAAATAACTATACGAGGGGGAACTGATGAGGATTTAAAAGATAATCCTGTTATTTACGATAATACTTTAATCGGGTTTATTAGTAAAGTAGATGCTAGTAGTAGTATTGTTAGTTTGATTACTAATAAAGATAGTAAGGTTTCTGTTAAAATAAATGATGAAGTAGGTCTTTTAGAAGCTAAAAATAATGAGTTAATAGTAAGAAATATATCTAGTGCCAGCGATATTAAAGTTGGTGATAATATCTATACCTCAGGGCTTGGAAATACCAAAGAAAATATTTATATTGGCACAGTTAAAAATATTACATTAACGAGTGATGGAATTGAAAAAATAATTAAAGTAAATTATCCTATCGATATCAAAAAAATTGATTATGTTAGTATTTTAAAGGAGTCCAAATGATTTACTTATTTATCTTACTTGATGTCTTAATTAATAACTACACTAAATATACATCATATTTTTTCCTTCTATATTTATATAATAAGCCATATAAATATTATCTTTTAACAGCATTAATTTTAGATTTAATTATTTTTAAAAGTTTTTATAATATTATAATTTTAACTATCATATATATTATTAACTATATCTTTAAAGATTTAAATAAGAAAAATATTTATAACTATTTATTTATAAATATCTTTAACTATATTATTTATATCATATTAAGTAATATTTTTATTTGGAATAGTCTTCAAATTATTTTAATAAAAATAGGTAAAAATATTTTCTTTAATTTAATTATCTTTTTATTAAGTTATAGTTTAATTAGAAAGGATTCTTATGCAAAATATCGAAAATGATATTAAAGCAGTAAAACAATTAATTAAAAAAAGTTATAACAATGGTTTTTATTTATCAAATAAACCTTTTGAGAAGTATTCTAAAGCTTATTTTAGTACTAATGAAAATATTAAAGGTTATTTAAATTATTTAGATATTTCTTTATATGAAAATGCCCTTAGTGTTCTTTCAAGTGGGGATCAAATGTTTAATCTAATTTGTCAAGATATTTTAAATATTGATACTTTTGATATTAATAAAATATCATTATATATTGTTTTTGGTTTAAAACTTACTTTAATAGAAAAATATGACTATGAAGATTATTTAAAAATAGTAAGTACTTTAATAAATGCAAATACTTCTTTAGAGGAATTAACTAGTATTTTGGAATCAATTCTTCCAAATATGGACAAAGAATATAGAGAATTTTGGAGTAGAATTATTGAATACAATTATGAACTACAAAAAAATAATGGAAAATCTCTTAATTTACTTCATTTAATATGTCAAAATACATCTGGTTTTAAAAAGAGTTTAAGAGGTAATTTATATTTAGAAAATGCTCACTATTACCAAAGATTAAAAAATAATTTAAGAAATGCTCATATTAATTTTTATAATACTGATATCATGCATTTACCAATTAAAAAATATCAATTATTGCTTTTATCAAATATTATTTCTTACTATGAAGTTGAATATCATAAACCTTTAAATAAGTATGAATATCAATATCTCCTTAATTATTTAACCAATTTTATTGATGATAAAGGCATAATTTTATTTAACTATTTATTTGATGAAGAAATCTATAAATGGAAAGATCATTTAGAAATTCTTAAGGATTTAGGTTTAGAGAGTAGTAGTGTTAACCCCCTTTCATATTTACATGAAATGGACATTGCTATTTTAAAAAGAGGAAAATAAATATTACCTATTGCATATATTTGTAACGGGTGATAAAGTGGATCGAAAAGTAGCTTTAAAAGCATTAGATGATTATACTAAAATAACGCATAAAAACTATAGTAGTCTTAATAGTAATGACAATAAAAAAATTAAATATTTCAAATCTTTATTATCACGAATTCTTATTTGTATTATATTAGTTATTGCTATAGCTATTTACATTAAAATTGATGATGATAATGCCTCATTAGTAGATAAATACCTTTTTCATGATAATTTAAAATTTACAGCCATCAATAAATGGTATCAAGATAAATTTGGTAACGTATTACCAAATGTTTCTAGTAAAGATCAAGAAAAAGATGCTTTAGTATTTAGTAGTAATCTTTTAAAAAATAATTATGTAACTTATAAAGATGGTGTTCAAATTGATTATCAAAAGGGTAGTCCTATTTCTTTATTATATGGAGGAATTGTTATATTTTTAGGAGAAAAAGAAGATTATGGTAATGTACTAGTTGTTCAAGGAAATGATGGAATAGATTATACTTATGGGGGATTAACAAATATCAGTATTAATTTATATGATTATGTAGAAAAAGATACTATTATAGGGGAAGCTTCAAACGATTATATTTATTTAATTTTAGAAAAAAATGGACAACATTTAAGTTATGATGAATATCTTCAAGAAAATTAAAATTAATAACTATACTTATTTTTTTATTATTTTATGTGCTTTATGTGGCTATCTTAAAAATATTACTATTATCTTAAGTATATGCATATTTCATGAACTAGGACATATTATTTTTATTAAAATATTTAATTACGAAATTAACAGTGTTGAGATTCTTCCTTTTGGCGGTTACACAGAAATTAATAAAAAGATTAATACTAGTATTAATAAAGATTTGGTGATTGCCTCTGGAGGTATTATTGCCCAAATAATTTTGCTTATTTGCATTTATTTTTTAAAAAGTTATTTTCATCCTCTTACATATCATTTAATCGTTAATTATAACTTTATTTTAATGGTTTTTAATTTAATTCCTATTATACCTTTAGATGGTAGCAAAATTATGAATTTATTATTGGAAAAATTTTTATCATATCATTTATCATATTATTTAAATATCATCATTTCTATTATATCTTTAATTATTTTTAGTATTATTAACTATATTTATAAAATTGATAATTACTTAATTATAACTTTTTTAATCTATAAAATTATTATGGCTTATAAAAATTATCGTTATTTTGAAAATCGTTTTTTAATTGAACGTTATTTAGAAGATTTTTCCTATCATAAAATTGATAATCATACCAAAAGGATTAAAGATTTAAAGAAAAATGTCCTTCATTTTTTTAAAGAAAATAATCATTATATTAAAGAAAATAAAAAAATTGAAAATTTATTATATAAAAGAGAGTAAATTGCCTTACTTTGTTTGACAAACCCCAATATTTTTGGTAAAATTTACTTGTTTTAAGTCATTTCGTAAAAAACCGCACTAAAAAGGTTATAAGGACTATTAGTCACCTTAAGGGCGCGACTTAAAAAATTTTAATAGGAGGTATGAAATGAAAGCTATATTTACTACAGGTGGAAAACAATATTATGTATCTGAAGGCGACGTTATTTACGTTGAAAAATTAGATGCTGAAGTTGGTTCTACTATAACATTTGACGAAGTATTATTTGTTGATGGAGTAGCTGGTAATCCAACTGTCAAAGGTGCTAAAGTAGAATGTACCGTTGAAAAACAAGGCAAAAATAAAAAAATTGTTGTTTTCAAATATAGACCTAAAAAGAAATATCGTAAAAAACAAGGTCATAGACAACCATATACTAAATTAGTTGTAAAGAAAATTAGTAAATAATTATGATTAAAATTACATTTAGTAAAAATCAAATTAAAGTTAGTGGTCATGCTAATTTTAATGATTATGGTTATGATATTGTTTGTGCTAGTGTTTCAAGTATTATTTATACTACAATTAATGGTATTTTAAGTATTAATGCTAAAGCAATCGAATATACTGATCAAAATGATTTAATTATTAATATTTTAAGTCATGATGACATTACCGATAAATTAATTAATAGTATGTTAGAATTACTTAATGATTTAGCAAAACAATATCCCAAAAATATTATAGTAAAGGAGAGTTAAAGATGTTATTTATTAAATTAAATATTCAAAGATTTGCTCATAAAAAAGGACAATCATCTACTGATAATGGTCGTGATTCCAGAGGACGCAGATTAGGTGCTAAATTATCTGATGGTGAAAAATGTAGTGCTGGATCAATTATTTATCGTCAAAGAGGAACAAAGATTTATCCTGGCAACAATGTTGGAATGGGAAAAGATCATACTTTATTTAGTAAAATAGATGGTATTGTCAAGTTTGAAAGAGCTGGCAAAGATAAAAAGAAAGTAAGCGTTTACGAAGCATAAGTAAATGCTTTTTTTATCCTTTATTTTTTCATCTAAATAGTTTATAATAAGAACTTAAATGAGGAATAATATGAAGACATTAAAGAAAATTAATAGCGAAATTGCTTATCATAGTTTAGAACTATCTAAATTAAGTGAAGAAAAAAAGGATAAGTACGAAAGCTTTAAAAATTTTTTAACTAAAGAATATGCTGAAAATATTAGTTTAATATTTACTGAAGGACTTAAAAGCCATCCTGAAATGGAAAATGATTTAAAACTATTATATGAAATACTAAAAGAATATAGTAGAGAAAATAAAAATATTAAAAAGGAATATTTTAACCAAAATAAGCAAAAAATAAGTTTATTTAATTTTATTGGTCCAGATAATAAAATGTATCTTTTAATTAGTAGTTTTTATGGTGGCAAGAGAATATTTAAAACTTTTTTCCATGAAATGACTATGGGTAACAATTTAATTCCTACCTTTGCCGATTTACAAGCTTTTGTTCAAAAAATAATTGATAATTATTATACAGAAGAATTTAACTATTTTCGTAATTTAGTTGTTTCTAATAATATTCCTTTAGAAATAATCAATGATTATTTAATAAAACAAGATCCTGTTAAAAAGAGAAAAAGATAATATGTCAAATAAGAGAAAAGATATTGAATAGAAGCTAATTATCATGATATAATATAAATAACCTAGAAGGTTAAAGTTATTCACATAAAACCGACTATATTGATATATTGGGGAACTAATTATCTTGTGGTGTTGAAAGCCTATATAATTATAGGAATCCTAATACTTGATATGTGTTCTACCACCTGCCTAGAGCGGGATTTTATCAAATAACTTTCCACTAGGTTTTTAAATGGAGAAATTTATGTACGATAGAATAATTCAATTAATTGGTATAAATAATTTTGAAAAAATAAACAATGCTAAAATACTTCTAGTTGGTTGTGGGGGAGTAGGAAGTTTTGCTTATATTGCTTTAATTCGAAGTGGATTTTTAAATATTACGGTTATTGATAAAGATAAAGTAGAATTATCTAATTTAAATAGACAATTAGTGGCCAATTTAAAAACTATTGGAAAAAGTAAAGTTGAAGTAGCTAAAGATATGGCTAAAGAATTAAATCCTAATATGCAAATTAACGCTTTAGAAATGAATTTAACTAAAGATAATATAAATACACTAGCTAAAGATTATGACTATATAATTGATGCATGTGATACTTTAAATGCGAAATTAGAATTAATTAAATTTGCTAAAGAAAATAATATTAAAATAATTTGTTCAATGGGAATGGGCAATAGAATAAATGCTTCTAAAATAAAAATAACTGATTTAGATAAAACTTATGGTGATCCCTTAGCTAAAGCTTTAAGAAAATTAGTAAAAGATAATCATTTAAATGGTCATATTAAAGTTTGCTTTAGTGAAGAAGAGCCAATAAAAAAAGGAGCAGTTAATTCAATGATAACTTCTCCTGGAATCGCTGGAATTCTAATAGTTAATGAAATCATTAATGATATAATCAAGGTTTCTTAATTAAAAAATGAATTAAATCTTCGGGAGCTTTTTTATTATTTACAATATCATAAATAATATTAATTAGAGGTATTTTAATACCTTTTTTCTTTAACATTTTATAAACAGAATCTAAAGTATAATAACCTTCAACTGTATTATTTTTTAAATATTCTTCATACTCACCCTTACTTCCAATAAGATAACCAAAAGAATAATTACGGCTTTTAGTCGTTGTACAAGTTAGTAATAAATCCCCAACACCCGCAAAAGATAAAATGGTTTTATTTTTCCCACCTAAAGAATGAATAATTTTTTTTAAATCATGTAAAGATTCATTAATTAAGAAGGCTTGAGTTGAATTACTATATCCAAGGCCATCAATAATACCAGATGCAATCGCAATAACATTTTTAATGCTTCCACAAAGTTCAATCCCAATTAAATCAGTCGATTTACGTAATTTTAAAGTATTATTAGCTAAATTTTTAATAACTAAATCACAACATTTTTTATTGCCTGCAATAGCTAATGCTACCGGTTCATTATGAATTAAATCTATCGCAAAAGTAGGACCTGAAATAACAGAAATATTTTTAGTATTTAAAATATCTTTAACAATTTCCGATAATGGCTTTAAAGAAGTGCTATCAATTCCTTTCGAAGCAATAGATATTGGAGTTTTTTTATAATATGGTAGCATATCTTTACAAACACTACTAATATATTTTACTGATGTAATTATAAAAATTAAGGACGTCTCTTTAATAGCTTCCTCTATAGAAGTAGTCATTAAAACATTATCTGCAAAAGTGATATTAGGAAATATTTTTTTTAAACCATGGGTCTTTTTAAATTCTTGTTCATTTTCACTGCTTTCTGTCCATAACATTATTTTATTATGACTTTTTTTAGAGAGCATCATAGCTATACCTAAACTATATGCTCCTGTACCAATAATAGTTATTTTCATTTTTCACCTGTCATTTCTTTATGTACTTTATTTAAATTATTTTCTACTAAATTATCTTTAGGTTTGTAATATTTAGCATCTTTAATTTCATTAGGAAGGTAATCTTGTTTAATCCAATCATGAGGATAATTATGAGGATATAGATAATCGGGGCTATTTTTCTTAATATGATTAGGAACATTACCCGTATTGCCTCGGTGAATATCATTTAAGGCTTCATCGATGGCAATAATAGCACTATTACTTTTAGGAGAAAGAGCCATTTCAATAGCAATTTCTGAAAGGGGAATTCTTGCTTCTGGTAAGCCAACACGATTAGCAGCTTCAATCGCAGCATATAATCTTGGACCTATACCTGGATTAGCAAGTCCTATATCTTCATAAGCAATTACTGATAATCTTCGAAAAATGCTATCTAAATCTTCTGCCTCAATCAAACGAGCTAAATAGTGGATAGTAGCGTTAACATCACTACCACGAATTGATTTTTGTAAAGCACTTAAAACATCATAATGTCCATCTTCATTTTTATCATGAAAGAAAACTGGTTTAGTATTGATATTTTTTATATTATCAATAGTTATATGATGATCAAAAGAGTAGTAGGCAATTTCTAAAGTATTAAGGGCACTTCGAACATCACCACTAGCCATGGTAGCAATATATTTTAATGCTTCTTTATCAATTTTAATATCAGGTAATGATGCACATGCTCTTTTTAAAACGACAATAATGTCTTCAGTCTTTAATTCATGAAGCTCAAAGATTTGGCAACGACTTCTAATGGCTGGATTAATAGTATGATAAGGATTACTTGTCGTAAGCCCAATTAAAATAACGGTACCATTCTCAATAAAGGGCAATAAAATATCTTGTTTATCTTTATTCATGCGATGTATTTCATCAATAATTAAAATTAAATCACCATAAAATTTTGCTTCTTCGATTGCCATTTCAAAATCTTCTTTTTTACTAGAAGTAGCATTTAAAAATTTCGTTTTAAAACCTAATTCTTGACTTAAAACATAAGCAAGAGATGTTTTACCTGTTCCCGGTTTACCATAGAAAATCATCGAAAATAAGTGCTTATTCTTAACTAAATTAGTTAAAACTTTCCCCTCACCAATTAAATGATCTTGTCCTACAATAAGTGATAGCTTATTTGGCCTAATTGTATCTGCTAAAATTTTCATTTAAATCACCTGCTAATTATTACACAATCATAAATTAATTATAACAAATATTTGCTTCTTATTAAAGAATTTATTATAATTATAGAGTAGAGGATGATATTATGATAGATAAATTAGATCCCGATGTTAATGCTTATTTAGATTATTTAAGATATGAAAGAAAGTTATCAAATAATACTTATGAATCATATCGCTATAATTTAATAAAAATAAGTGAATATTTTAAAGATAAAAATATTTTAAACCTATCAACTGATGATATTCGTGAATTTTTATATAAAGCTAATGAAACAAGTAAAACTAAAGCCCATTATTTGACTGTTTTAAAGTCTTTTTATGATTACCTATTAGATAATGGCAGAATACTAAAAAGTCCCGCAGAAGACATTAAAATGCCTAAATTAGAGAAAAAATTACCTAAATTTTTAACAGAAGATGAAGTAGATACTTTATTAAATATTAGTCTTAAAAAACCTATTGATTATCGTAATAAGGCTATGCTAGAAGTTTTATACGCTACAGGGATGCGGGTAAGTGAATTATTAAATTTAACTTTATCTAGTTATAATGAAGCTGATGCATCTATTAAAGTAATGGGGAAGGGGAGTAAAGAAAGAGTTATTCCTATTGGAGATATTACTATAAAATATTTAAATTTATATATTAATGAGTATCGTAATTTTATTTTAAAAGATAAAATATCTGATTATTTATTTGTTAACTATAATGGTAGTAGAATGAGTAGACAAGGATTTTTTAAGATATTGCGTGCTATTTGTGATGAATGTGGTATAAAAAAAGAAATATCACCCCATGTTTTAAGACATTCTTTTGCCACTCATTTGCTTAATAATGGAGCTGATTTAAGAATTATTCAAGAATTGCTTGGCCATGAAAATATCACAACTACTGAAATTTATAGTCATTTATCAAATGAAAAATTAATGGATGATTATCAAAAACATCCTCATTACAATGAATAAAAAAGGAAGAACAACTATACCGTTCTTCCTTTATATTAGTTAGATAGTAATTATCTACTCTCGTTATTACTACGAGATTCTTTATTACTTCTAGATTTGTTATTAGCACTATTTCTAGAGTTATTTGCTTCGCTATTGCAACTACGTCTGTTGTTTGCGTTTCTAGAATTATTTGCTTGTTCATTTCTACTCATAAATAACATCCCTCCTAAACTTATTATGGATTGTTCTTATAAATTAATACCTAGAAAGGATATTATTTATTGGTAATATATGGGTTATTAAAATAGAAAATGATTAATTAAAATAAGAATAATTCCTAAAATAAGACCGCCATATATATATTTATTATTTTTATAACTTAAAGCTTTAGGTAACATTTCTTCAATAGATAATGTGATCATTATCCCCGCTACAAAGAGTAGGGTGATACTAATCATAGTATCAGTAACATACTTATTTAAAATAAGATAAGTAGTAATAGCCCCAAGAGGTTCAGCTATTCCAGATAAAAAGGTGCTAAACAAGGCTTTTTTCTTTGATTTAGTAGCGTAGTATATAGGAACTGCTATAGAAATTCCTTCCGGTATATTGTGAAACATTATAGCAAGAGCTAGTTTGATACCTAAATTAACATCTTTAATGCTACTCATAAATGTTGCAATCCCTTCAGGAAAGTTATGAACTATTAAAGCAATCATACTTAAGATACCTAATTTGTATAATGAATTATCCTGATTTTTCATTAAATGATTAATAAAAAAGACAGTTAAACCTCCAACAAAAAAGGAAATGAAAATAATTAAAACAGCTAATAATAATTTATAATTATAAAGAATATTAAATAAGGAAGTTGGAATTAAATCGGTTAAACTAATCCCAATCATAATAGCAATAGAAAAAGATAAGCAAAAGGTAATAAATTTATTAATATGATTATCCTTTATTTTAAAGAATATAATAATACCACCTAATAAAGTGGACATTCCAGCGATTGTAGATACTAAGAAGGCATTAAAAACACTCACATTGAATCACCTAATAAAATAGTATTCATTTACTAATGAAAATATTTAAAGAGTAGTCTATAAAATACAATCGTAAATTTATTTTTCAAAGGCTTTGGTTTACATAACATAGATTATGCCAAACACATTGACTTAATAATTTAAAGGCTTTTTAGTCAAACAAATTCTATTATTTAGCTAATATACATCTATTATACCATGTCAAAGTAATAAATAAAATCAAATTAACATAATTAAAAAAACTAATTATTAAAATTTAAATTGGCTAATTTTATTTATATATCCTTATTAATAATATTAAATAAGGTTATAATACGCGTATATATCCTAATAATTATATATTAATTAGGATATTATATATATACGCGAACATACACACAACTTTATTTATTTTAGATAACTTGTAGAGTAGTTTCCTACCCTATTTTTTCAAAATAAAAAGAGAGTAGTCTCTCTTATTTATTATTTGGATTTTCTACAGGTTCTGAACTTACCCAATAATATGAACCATCACTAGCTTTTTTATAAATATGTTTATATTTAACACCATATTTTTTAACAAAATCATAATCTAAATCTTTTTGGCCCTTTAAATTTTTAGTACAAATTGCATTAGTATCTTGAGTTGTATAATTATTATAGCAGTCATTTAAGACTTTTCTAATGAAGTAATCATACATTGTAAGTGTACCATCATCTTCTTTGGCACTGTCCACTACCCTATAAACTGTTACATCATTTCCTACAATGATATCAAATTTTTCTGATAAACCACAATAATATTTATCATCTTTTAAATAGCAAATATGCGTACTATCGGTTTTAAATGATTCTATTTCTTCTGCATCACTACCAAATATTTTTTTGTAAGTACTATTAATCTTATTTTTAGCTATCTCTTGTACAGTACAATTCTTAGTACCTTCGTCAGCTTTAAAGACCATACCATCTACAGTACAAATTTGTCGATCTTCTTTTGCTTTTTCATCAACATTGTGAGTATTTGAAGTGCTATCTTTTAAATTTGATTTATTATAAGCAACGCATAATTTAGTAGCGTTATCAATTTCAGAAGAATTTACTTTTGTATTAGAATAATTAAATAGGCCATTACAATCTTCAAGTGATTTAGTACTAAAATAATCATGTAACTCCACTACTAATTCATCATCTGTTTTGTAAGTATTACGACTTGCTATTTTTGTAAAAACCAAAACTCCTAAAACAATAATTAAAACAACGATTAAACCAATTAAAACATAATCTGGATTTTTATCTTTTTTTATAACTTCTTTCTTCATTTTTTCCACCTCTCTACTTCTACTCTTTCATTTTTAAACTTTTCTAGATTGAATCTCGGCAATTTTTTCAAATACTTCTGCGGCATTGCCTTCATTTATTTCCGTATAACCAAGTTCTTTTAGAGCTTGAATACGGATTGTATTTAATTGTTGAGTCCTACTTAATTTTTCTTCTTTTTTTGCTTCAATTTCCGCAACAAATTTACGTCTATTTTCGGCGACTTTACTCTTACTTGCGCCCCCATTGTTATATAAATTTAATGCTGCATAAAGAATAGCTTCAAAAATATATTGGCGATCTTCATCAAAAGCAAATTCTTCGGAATTGATAAAACCATTTGTTTTAGCCATATAAGCTAACATATATTTTATTTCTGGCACATTATCCATTGATTGCAATAAATTATACAAATATTTAATAGCAAAAACATCATTATCTTTATTTTCTTCTAATTTTTCTTTAAGAAGAAAGGCAATATCATTTAATAGCATTTTGCTTTCTTTATCGAGCCCTTTTAAATCTAAAAAATTTTCTAAATCATTGCCATTTTTTACTCCAATGTTAAGTCTTTTCTCAACATTCATTAAGTATTCAGTATCTACTTTAATTTTAGCTAGTTCTTCATCACTTCCATCTTTTAAATCTAGTAGTTGAAGAAGTAATATTTTCTTTTCTTTTGGCCATTTATCAAGACTATCTAATACAAGATAGTTATAAACCATTTGTCTTGACACTCCTAAATATTTTGAAAGTCTTACTTTTGAAACCCCTAATTCCTGTAATAAATTGTTTAACTTTTCCATATTGCTCTCTACTTTCTACTATTTACAATATAATTATATATAACTTAACATTTATTTGTCAACCAAAAAATAATTTATCTTGCTATTTTTAAAAAAATTCATCTCAAAAAAAATTCAATAATTTAATATTGAATTCATTTTAAATCAGTTCTTTTAATGATAAATAATTTTTTCTTTTTATAAAAACAATAAAATATATCATTAATTTCTAGCCCTTTTTTATTTAAAACATACTTAAGCCAACTTTCACTTTTATGAATATATTTTAAGGCTTTTTTTTGCACATTGCCATCAAGTATTAAAGGCATTGGATATGGTGATGGAATACGAAAATAATTATATTTAAATATCGATAATTTACCATTTGGTTCTAAAAATGCATACTCAACTTCTTCAATCGATTTAATTCCATTTTGTCTTAAACTTAACAAAAGGTTATCCATACTATATCTTTGTTTAACCATTTCATTATAATTAATTTTACCACTTACAATTATAAGAGATGGTTTGCCATCTAAAAATGTTCTAACTCCTCTTGAT
This sequence comes from uncultured Bacilli bacterium, assembly GCA_947601485.1. Taxonomy (GTDB): domain Bacteria; phylum Bacillota_I; class Bacilli_A; order RF39; family UBA660; genus SIG200. The sequence continues at coordinate 11,203 of CANQGF010000002.1, read as the reverse complement.
TTAATTGAAATATATGCTAAAACAATTTCAAGCAATACTAGTAAAATAATTGGTAAAATAGTAAGTAACATACTATCTTTGACGTTTTCGATTGAAATAGCAATTAATTCTGCAATTAGAATAGAAACCATTAAATCGACCACTCCAAGTTGGCCTATTTCTCTTTTACCCATAATACGATAACATAGTAAAACAAAAAAATAAAAGAAAGCCGTTCGAAATAGAACTTGTAAGATTTCCAATTTTATCACCTACTAATATTATGGTTTTATTCATATCTTTTTAAACATTTCACTATAATTTATTAGGTGATTATATTGAACAGATTATTAAATTATTTAAAATTTATAAGTATTTTTTTAATTTTTGAATTAATGCTGACTTTTATTGCTAGTCTTTTAAATTTAATAGGTTTAAATAGTGGTATAACTACTATAATTCTTTTTATAGCTAATATCATATTATTTTTTACTTTAAGCTTTTTAAACGCTAACAAATGGAAAAAAAGAGGTCTTGTTGAAGGTCTAATTATAGGAATGATATTTATATTTTTGATGCTTATTATTAAAATTATTTTATTTTCTAATAAGCTCTATATATCAACTTTTATATATTACCTTATTTTACTAATAACAAGTATTTTCGGTGGTCTTATTGGTGTAAATAAAAAGAGTAAATAATTACTCTACTTTTACAAAGGTAAAATTAATCCCTTCTCTTAAAATATATGATTTTTCATTATAATACTCTTTAGTTACCGGGTTACTCATTTTATCTAAATATTTATCTTCATATAAAACTGCTAAAGTAATATGATCATCTTTACATACATCTTCATAATAACATCTTTTAGCAGCTTCAATCATTTTACTTTCTACTGCTCTATATAAATGATCTTGATGTTCTTTAACTACTTGATAACAAGTTGGAATAGTAATAACTAAAACAATAATTATTACACTAGATATTATAGATATTTTATTTATATTCATAGCCATCTCCATAATAATTTTTAATAAATTCTTCTTTAAACTCTTCTAGTGAATCATCTTTAATATGTTCTCTTATTTTAGCCATTAATTCAGTTAAAAAATAAATATTATGAATAGATAAAAGACGTGCTCCAAAAGTTTCATTAGCAGTAATCAAATGTCTAATATAAGCTTTAGTATAATTTTTGCATGCATAACAATTACATTCTTTACTAACCGGAGTAAAATCACTTTTATATTGACTATTTTTTAAATTGATTTTGCCATTCCAAGTATATGCATGACCATGTCTTGCAAGTCTTGTAGGGGACACACAATCAAAAATATCTATTCCACGCATTACATTTTCAATTAAATCAATGGGATCTCCTACTCCCATTAAATAACGGATTTTATCTTCTGGCAAGTATTTAGTTGCATAACCAACCATTTTATACATTGTCTTTTTATCTTCGCCAACACTAGTTCCCCCAATCGAATAGCCATCAAAATCCATTTTAACTAATTCTTCAGCGCACATTCGTCTTAAATCCTCATATTCGCCACCTTGAACAATGCCAAATAACATTTGATCTTTTGAATTAAAAACATCTTTGCCTCTTTTAGCCCAACGGAGTGTTCGATTCACACTTTCTTCAATATATTCTCTTGTACTTGGCCATTTAACACATTCATCAAAGCTCATTACAAGGTCACTTCCTAATTTCATTTGAATAGCAATCGATTTTTCAGGAGTTAAAAATAAACTATCGCCATTTTCATGATTTTTAAAATGAACTCCTTCTTCAGTAATATCTTTAGGTTTGGCAAGACTAAAAACTTGAAAACCACCACTATCAGTAAGAATAGGGCCATCATAATTCATAAATTTATGTAATCCCCCAGCCTTAGCAACAATATCTTCTCCTGGTTTTAACCACAAATGATAGGTATTAGCAAGGATTATACCACAGCCAATTTCTTTTAATTCCTCTGGAGATAAAGTTTTTACTGTAGCATTAGTACCAACAGGCATAAACATTGGAGTCTCATAAATGCGTCCATTATAAGTAAATTCCCCCAATCTTGCCATATTTTTTTTAGATTTTTCTTTTAATTGATAAGTAAATCTCACTCTATCACTCTCTCTATTTTATAAACATTGCATCTCCAAATGAGAAGAAACGATAATTATTTTTTTTAGCAATTTCATAGGCATTTAGAATATATTCTTTAGTAGCCAAAGCACTAACTAACATTAAAAGGGTACTTTTAGGTAAATGAAAGTTGGTTATCAATCCATCGATAGCTTTAAAAACATAACCTGGATAGATAAATATATCTGTATTACCAGAACATGCAATAAACTTATTATATTTGGTTGCTACAGTTTCTAAAACTCTTGTACTTGTAGTACCTACAGCATAAATTTTTCGACCTTCATTTTTAGCTTTATTTAAAATGTCCGCAGTATCGCTTTTCATTTCATAATATTCAGAATGCATGTGATGATCTTTAATATTTTCAACTTCAACCGGTCTAAATGTTCCTAGTCCAACATGTAATGTTACATATGTAATAATTACTCCCATATCAGATAATTCATTCAATAATTCTTTGGTAAAATGTAATCCAGCTGTGGGAGCTGCAGCACTACCTAAATATTTGGCATAAACTGTTTGGTAACGATCTTGATCTTTTAGGCTTTGATGGATATAAGGTGGTAAAGGCATTAAGCCAATTTCTTCAATAATCTCTAAAAAAATCCCTTGATATAAAAATTCGACTTTTACAATACCATCTTCTAATTTTTCTTTAATTATTCCTTTTAATTTATCATTAAATATAATTTCTGTACCAATATGTAATCTTTTTCCCGGTTTGGCTAAACATTCCCAAACATCCCCATCAATATTTTTTAAAAGTAAAATTTCAATTTTAGCGTTTGTATCACTTTTGTTACCCATCAATCTAGCAGGTAACACTTTAGTATCATTTAGAACTAACACATCACCTTTTTTTAAATAATTTTTAATATTATAGAATTGTGTATTTTCTACTTCGCCAGTTTCTTTATTTAAAATCATCAATTTTGATTCGCTACGATTTTTAATAGGGCTTTGTGCAATAAATGATTCATCTAATTCATAATCGTAATCACTAACATTCATATTTCCACTTCCAATAGTATTATAAAGAAAAAAGGGGCAAAAGTCTATTTATTTATTATTTATTTCAAATAAATCGTCAATAACTTGATATGAATTTGTAAAATCATCCATCTTTAAACGTAACACTTTAATATTAGAATATTTCTCTTCAATTTCTTTACTCATTTTTATATATTCATTTTGTTGATTAACACTATTTTCAACTTTAAAACTTTGATAATTATGATGTGATTCTCTTGCTAATCTCTTAATATATAAATTAGTATCTTCTAAATAAAGACAAATAAAATAGATATCATAATTTAAGTTATCAAACCTTTGAAGTAAATCTTCATAAATATCAGTAAAAGAATATTCTTTATAGCCTAAACGAGCATAAATTTCTTCAGTAAAAAATGTTCGATCAAAAACTAAATCCATCGGAATATCTTGCATTTTTTCTAAATAGTCTAATAAAGCATAATACATTTTTGAACTAAAATCTTTACCAGTTTTTGATTTATCTTTTTGGCCTGATAAACGATATAGATTAGATCCTGGTAAATTTTCTCTTAAATAATTAGCTAAAGTTGTTTTACCAGTGCCTTGAGGTCCTTCTATAATAATTAATTTTTTCTTTTCCACAACTACTCTCCTATTTTTATTATAAATTTATTTTTCTCTTTCAAACAAAGTAAAAGTATAAGCAATATTATTGTCAATATTTTCTTGAAGAATTTTTTTATGCCATGAATCTTTTCGATATTCAGGAAAGAAAGTATCAGCATCTTTATCGCTAGCTTTTACTAATGTCAAATACATTCTATTAGCTAATGGATAAAAATATTTATACATTGATGCTCCCCCTATAACAAAAACTTCTTCATCATTTTTAATTTCTTTGGCAATCATTTCTTCTATATTATCATAAGCTATAACATCTTGTGCTGTAACTTTCTTTTTATCATCAACCATAACAATATTTGTACGATTAGAAAGAGCATGTCCAATCGATAAATAAGTATTATATCCCATTATTACTTTATGATTTATGGTTGTTTTATAAAAAAATTTCAAATCATTAGGCAAATGCCAAATTAGATGGTTATCTTTACCTATTTCTAAATTTTCACCAACCGCAGCAATTAATGATATCATACGCTCACCGGCATTGAAATTTTACCATGATGCTTATATCTAATTAGCTTTATGTCTTTTAATTCTTTAGAATTATCAAAAGCAAAGAAATCATCAATTTCAGGATTAATCCATAATTTTGGAGCTTCAAAATCGCCTAATTCTTTATACCTTTGAATTTGTTCTTTAATACCATCAATTTGATTAACATAAATATGTAAATCTTTAGCGTTGTAATATAGTTTACCAGGTTTTAGTCCAGTTACTTGTGCAAGTAAGTGAACTAACACAGCATATTGAGTAACATTAAATGGCATTCCTAAAGGGACATCATTACTTCGGCAAGTAACAACACAATTTAAATGACCATCAGTTACATCCCACATTGTATTCCAAACGCAAGAAGGTAAAACAGCAGTATTTAAATAATCATTTTGCCATAAACTCATAATCATTCTTCGATCAGTTGGTGTTTCTTTAATTTTTTTAATTAAATCATCAGTTAAATTAAATTTATTTACTATATAACCATATGCAGTTCCGATTGTATGAGCATATTCTTTTGGGAATGTTTTACCTTGATAATTTCCATTATCATCAAATTCCCATTCATTCCAAATTTTAACACCACGTTCTTGAAGCCATCTAACATCATTACTTTTTGCTTGATAAAACCATAATAATTCTAAAACCGCTGATTTAAAGGCTACAAATTTAGTAGTTAAAATTGGAAACTCTTCTTCTAAATCAAATTCGAATGATTTAAAAGGAATTTTAATTGTATCAATACCTGTTCTATTTTCTACTCTTACTCCCTTTTCAAGTATTTCTTCACATAATTCAATATATTTTTTATCCCATTTAGACATACTTCATACCTCCTAATACATAAGTGGATGTTTATGGGTAATACTTAAAACATCATCAGTTAATTTATTTAACACTTCTTCATTATCTTTATTTTTTAATGCTTCATCAATAATATGAGCTATTTTAATAAATTCATCTTCTTTTAAGCCTCTTGAAGTCATGGCTGGACTACCAATTCTAATGCCACTTGCAATAGTTGCTTTTTCGGTTTCATTAGGTATAGTATTTTTATTTACTGTAATATGAATTTTGTCTAAAAGTTCTTCTGCTTCTTTACCGGTAGATCCTATACTTTTGACATCAAGTAAAATCAAATGATTATCAGTGCCATTACTTACTACGTGATAACCCATTTTAATAAACTCATCACTCATTGCTTTAATATTCTTGACAACTTGTTCCATATATTCTTTAAATTCAGGTTTTAATGCTTCATAAAAGCATTCTGCTTTAGCAGCTATAACGTGCATTAAAGGCCCACCTTGAATTCCCGGAAAGACAATTTTATTAATCTTTTTAGCTATTTCTTCATTATTAGTAAGTATTAAGCCACCTCTTGGACCACGCAAAGTCTTATGAGTGGTTGTTGTTACAACATCAGCATAAGGAATTGGTGATGGATGTAGATTAGTAGCTACTAAACCAGCAATATGAGCCATATCAACAAACATATAAGCTCCAACTTCATCACAAATTTCTCTTATTTTTTTAAAATCAATTATTCTTGAATATGCAGAAGCTCCAGCAATTATCATTCGTGGCTTTTCTTCCAAAGCTATATTTCTTAAATTATCGTAATTGATCATTTCGGTTTTACTATCAACATCGTAACTAACTATATTATATTCCATCCCACTAAAATTTAGCTTATAGCCATGAGTTAAATGCCCACCATGAGAAAGATTCATCCCCATTACTTTGTCACCTGGTTTGAGTAATGCTTTATAGACAGCCATATTAGCACTTGATCCACTATGTGGTTGAACATTAGCATATTCACAATGGAATAACTTTTTAGCATATTCTATTGCTTTTTCTTCAAAAATATCAATGTATTCACATCCACCATAATATCTTTTATGAGGATATCCTTCTGCATATTTATTGGTTAAAATACTTCCTTGTAACTCTAATACTGCTTTAGAAACATAGTTTTCTGATGCGATAAGTTCAATATTATCTTCTTGTCTTTTCCTTTCTAAATCTAACGCTTCTTTTAATTCTTTATCCATTTATTCACTCTCCTTAGCTATTAATATATTTTCTAAAATCATTGCTATCGTCATTGGCCCAACACCGCCTGGTACTGGTGTAATATAACTGGTTTTTTCACTAACGTTAGCAAAATCTACATCCCCAACAACTTTGCCGTCAATTCTTGAAATACCTACATCAACAACAATAGCACCATCACTTACCATATCTGCAGTAATGAATTTTGGCTTTCCAACAGCGCTGATAATAACATCAGCATTCTTTGTTATATCTTTTAAATTTCTTGTTTTGGAATGGCACATTGTAACTGTTGCATTCTTTGAAATTAATAAATGAAATAACGGTTTACCCACTATATTACTACGATTTATTAAACATACATTCTTACCCTCTAAATCAATACCATAATATTCTAATAATCTTATAATTCCTTTAGGAGTACAAGATACTAATCTAGGTCTACCTAAATATAAATTACCAACTGATATATTTGAAAAACCATCAATATCTTTTTTAGAATCAATTTTATTAAAACATTTAATTTCATCGATTCCATTAGGCAAAGGGCTTTGAACTAATATACCAGTTACAGTAGTATCTTTATTTAATTTATCTATTAATTCTAATACTTCATTTTCTAAAGTATCCTCGTCTAAATGATAAACATCACAAAGAACATTAATTTTAGCACATTGTTTCTTTTTATTATTAATATAAATTTCACTAGCAGGATTATTTCCTACCCAAATAATAGCTAATTTAATAGTATCGTTAATTTTTTCTCTTCTTTTTTTTAAATTAGCTATTATATCATTACTAACCATTTTTCCATCTAATATTGTCATTTTAAATCCTCCTCAAATAGGCCATAATTATAAGTGATTCCTAAACTGCGATAGGCTTTTTGAGTTGCGACTCGACCGCTTCTAGTTCTCTTAATAAAACCTTCTTGAAGTAGGTAAGGCTCAACAACATCTTCAATAGTAGTAACCTCTTCCCCAATACTTGTAGCAATAGTTTCAACACCTACAGGGCCACCATTAAATTTTTCAATTAAACTAGTTAAATATTCCCGGTCAATATTATCAAGACCAGTTTCATCGACTTTTAATCTTTTTAAAGCTTTTCTTGTAATCTCTAAATCTATTTTACCATCGCCTTCAACTATAGCAAAATCTCTAACCCTCCGAAATAATCTATTAGCAACTCTTGGTGTTTTTCTACTTCTTTTGGCAATTTCCATCGCAGCATCTTCATCAATATTAATATTAAAAATTCTACCACTTCTAATGACTATATCTTTAAGCTCATCAAAAGAATAATACTCAAGTTTTGCCACTATTCCAAAACGATCACGTAAAGGACTAGATAAATCACCTGCTCTTGTAGTAGCACCTACTAAAGTAAATGGAGGTAAATTTATTTTTATGCTTTTGCTTTTACCATCGCCACCACCAATCACTAAATCAATTTCAAAGTCTTCCATCGCAGGATATAATATTTCTTCAATATATGAAGGCATACGATGAATTTCATCAATAAACAAAACATCTCCTGGCTCTAAATTAGACAAAATTGCCGCTAAATCACCGCTTTTTTCAATAGATGGTCCACTAGCGGTTCTTAAAGTTGAACCTAACTCATTAGCAATAATATGGGCTAATGTGGTTTTACCAAGTCCTGGGGGACCATATAATAAAACATGATCAAGAGGTTCGTTTCTCATTTTAGCAGCTTTAATAAAAACCCTTAAATTTTCTTTTATTTCTTGTTGACCAACATATTCATCCAAAAATTCTGGCCTAATACTCTTTTCAAAAATATCTTCATCTTTTAAATCAGAATCAACTATGCGATTGTCCATTTTATAACCTCCCTTACTCTAATCGTAAATTAATCTTATCATACTTTTGTTTGCTTTGCAACTATTTTTTGAAATAAATTTTTAATTATTTTAAAAGCAGTTTTAAAGCCTCTTTTACTTGCTCTTCTAAAGTTTTAGATGCATCAACCATTGGAACAACTTTTTTAATTTCAACCGTTTTATAGCCAAGATTTTCTAATACACTTATTAATTCATCTATATTAGTATCTTCTACTTCAGTAGTATCTGTGTAAACTTTTCCTTTTAAATCTAAAATAATTTGTCTTGCTAATTTATCACCAATTTTAGGAAATTTAGTTAAATATAAAAGATTTTCTTTATTTATGGCATCAACTACTCCTTTGATTGAACCCGTTGCAAAAATACCACTAGCTACTTTAGGTCCCATTCCTTTTACATTAATGAGTTTTAAAAATAATTCTTTTTCTTCCATACTTTTAAAGCCATATAAAGAAGATTCATCTTCTTTTAAATGATTATAAACATAAACTTTATATGTTTTTCCCACTTCATAACTAAATGGATTTGGCACAAAAACATTATAACCAACCCCAGATACATCAACAATAATAGAGTTAGATGTAACACTATCAATTATTCCATTTAAATAACTATACATTATTTCATCACCATTTTAATTTTATCAAAATGTCTATTTAAAGTCTAGGACAACATACTATTAAAAAAATATTGTGAGAACTTTCACAATATTTTTAAACGTAATATTAAGTCAAACTTTCAGGATTGTTAACTACTATACTAGTAACACTTGCAAAGTTTTTATCTTGAGTTGTATTATCTTCACTGCCTGGATCATTAACCCATAAATAAATTTTATAAATAATTGTCTCATTTGGCTTAATTTCTTGACTGCCTTCAACAACATACGGAGTTTTAGTAGTATAACTAGTTAGTTTAGTGTCAGCTTTAAGTCTACTATCTAACAAGCCATATGTAGTTTTGCTACTTGCTAATTTAGTCATTGTATTTAATAAACCAGTATCTTTGGGATTTGTTGTTGTATCACCAATAGTCTTTGTGATTTTTATTTTAACATTTCCATCACCAATATATTTACTACCATTATCAAGGCTTGTAAATATAACACTATAAGGAATTGGATTACCTCCAGTACAATTATTTTTAATAGTCAGTGTTATAGGAGTTACTTTACCAGCTACAGCTGCATCATCAGTTAAAGGATATTTATTCGTAAGAGTAGCTACTCCTTCATAACTCGGTGTAACATCTAAACATTCTGTTGTTCCTATAAGAGTAGATGATGTAGAGGTACTTGTATCTAAAAATGACAAGTATGAATAACTGACTGCTAAAAGTGATACGATTAGCACAACAACCAATGCTAATATATATATCCCATATCTTTTAAATCCTTTTTTTCTATTTTCTTCATTCATTTAAATCACCCTATACCTTATATAAATTATTATAGCCTAATTAATTAAATTTATCAATAATTTTATTATAGATAACACTTGCTTTACAATTAAAAATTTTCTTTAGAAATTTATTCCTTAAATTCAAAAATGTAATCAAGAATTTGCACTTCGTCTCCTCTTTTAGCACCAAGTTTTTCTAATTCTTCTTCAACACCCATTGCTTTTAATTTCCTGGCAAAACGTAAAACCGCTTCATCTTCATTAAATCTTGTCATATTAAATAATTTTTCGATTTCTTTACCTTGAATAACCCACAAATCGCCATCTTTAGTAATAGTATATGGTTTTTCTTCTTTAAATTTAAATTCCAAATGACTCAATAGTTCTTCATCTTTATATTCTAAAGAATCATTTATATCATTAAGTTTTTCACCTAAATAATTAATTAATTCTTCAATTCCTTCATTATTAATAGCACTAATAGCAAATATTTTTTTATTTGGATATTTTTCTTTAAATTTAGTTAAATTATCTAAAGCATTAGGTAAATCCATTTTATTGGCAATAATAACTTCAAATTTTTGAGCTAGTTTATCACTATACTCTTCCATTTCTTTTCTAATTATTTTGTAATCTTCTAGAGGAGTTCTTCCTTCACTTGCACCCATGTCAATCACATGACATATAATTTTAGTTCGCATAGCATGTCTTAAAAATTTATCACCTAAACCTATGCCCATGCTTGCTCCTTCAATAATTCCCGGTAAGTCAGCCATTACAAAAGATGAACCATTTTTTAATTTAACTACGCCTAAATTAGGAGATAAAGTTGTAAAATGATAGGGCGCTATTTTTGGCTTTGAAGCACTAATCATACTAATAATGGTGCTTTTACCAACAGAAGGATATCCAACTAACCCAACATCTGCAAGCATTTTTAATTCACATTTAACTAATTTGATTTCCCCCATTTCTCCTTTTTCACTAAATTTGGGAGCAGGGTTGTCATGAGTAGCAAAAGCCTTATTGCCTTTGCCACCTCTACCACCATAAGCTACTACGACCTCATCATTTGGGTTAATTAAATCTTTTATAACTAAATTAGTATCTAAATCGGTAATAGTAGTACCAATTGGAACATAAATAATTACATCTTCAGCATTCGCACCATATTTATTAGATCCTTGCCCATTTATCCCTTTATTTCCTTTTACAATTTTACGATATTTTAAATCAATTAAAGTTTTAAGACCCGAATCAACTTTAAAAATGATATCGGCTCCTTTACCACCATTACCACCATCTGGGCCACCCATAGGAACAAACTTTTCTCTTCTAAATGAAGTGCAACCATCCCCACCAGACCCAGCGATTAATTTTAAATTAACTTCATCAACGAACATGTAATTCACCTTTTTTTATTATAACACACTTCGCTATTATTTAATACCTTGCATTTTATTATGAGTTAGAGTATAATTTTATTGTTCTACTAATTTGTCTCCTTAGCTCAGTTGGTAGAGCAACCGACTCTTAATCGGTGGGTCTAGGGTTCGAATCCCTAAGGGGACACCA
>CANQGF010000001.1 GCA_947601485.1 uncultured Bacilli bacterium | reverse complement strand
CGGACTTGAACCGGCACGGGCTTTAACACCCGCAGGATTTTAAGTCCTGTGCGTCTACCTATTCCGCCACTTGGGCAGGCACATGTCTTAAAATATAAGACTATTAAAGTATATCCCATTATTTAAACTTTTGCAAGTCCTAAGTTAAAAAAAATCTAAAAATCTCAAAAGGGGTGCCAATAAATTGAATAAATCCATTATTAGTAATTGACTTTCTAAAAATAGGTATGATATAATCTTTTTGTTGTTAAAAAACAACCGGAGGAATACCCAAGTCTGGTTGAAGGGACCGGTCTTGAAAACCGGGAGGTCGTGCAAACGGCGCAGGGGTTCGAATCCCTTTTCCTCCGCCATTTGTTTATTATCGCGGGATGGAGCAGTCTGGTAGCTCGTCGGGCTCATAACCCGAAGGTCGTTGGTTCAAATCCGGCTCCCGCAACCATTTGGTTCCGTAGTGTAGCGGTTATCACGTCTGCCTGTCACGCAGAAGATCGCGGGTTCAATTCCCGTCGGAACCGCCATTTGGCTTCATAGCTCAGTCGGTAGAGCAGAGGACTGAAAATCCTTGTGTCGCTGGTTCAATTCCCGCTGGAGCCACCAAGAATTTAAATAAATGCCTTAAAATAAGGTATTTTTATTTTTGTTACGTTTTATTCTTCTCTTGATTTTTTGGTTTTTCTTTTATCCTTTACTTGTTCCATCAAGTAGGGGATTTTTTATTTTAATATAAAGTTCATATACTTTCTTATTTTATCTTTTAAAAGTTTTAAAGTGTAATCATCCAATTTAATAATTTTTTTATCTTGATTTTCGTAAGAATTTAATAATCGTTTTAACGAAATAGTTTTAATCTGGTCTAATAGAGCAATTGAATCAGTCTGTTTTAAATATTGCCAATTAAAATGTTTAACATTTCTATAATTACGATTATTATAATCTTTTTCTGTTTTAAAATGCTTTAATTTAGGACTTGTTAAGGGAACACAAAATACTATATCTTTTAGAGTTGGTAAAGTAAAAATAACTCCTAGATGAATATTATTTATTTCACATCCTAAACTGTCTTTGAAATTAATATAATAAATTTGACCATCTTCTAAATTCATATTTTACTACCTCCATATTATAAAAAGGAACCCTATATAAATAGAGTTCCTTAAACAACGAATAGACTTACTTGTCCCTCAAACCTAAGTTTTTCACAAAGCTATTCATGATGTCATATTATGACTGGCTAATATGTCCCTCGAATAAATTCTTCACAATGCAGTCAAATTACAACTTGTGGCATTACTTTACCACATATTTATTGGAAAATCAAATTAAATTTGTTTTCCTAACTCTATTATATGTTATTTTTTCTAAATTATAAATTTTTTTTGAAAATCTACATTAACTTTTACATTATTCGCATCCTTTATTATTTTGATAAATATTTAAAAGTTATGTTTGGAACATCATCTAAAGCCAATAATAATTTAAAATATAAAATTGATGAAATAAATATTGCCGATAATTGGAACCCTGCTGGCCAAAATTCTAAAGCAATGGGTGGTTTTAATTTTAGTACAGGAGATAAGATATCAGAAATTATCAAAAAATAATTAGGTATGGTTAAAATAGGAAAATAGATTTATAATTGTTATGAAAGCTAAATGTTAGTTCATATTAATAAAGAAAAGGATTGATGTTATGTACGATATTATAATAATTGGGGCCGGTCCGGCGGGACTTACCAGTGCTTTATATGCTTTAAGAGCTAATAAAAAAATATTAGTTTTTGAAGCTAAAAGTTATGGTGGGCAAATTTTAAATGCTCATATGGTAGAAAATTATCCCGCTATAGAAGCTATTTCTGGTTATGATTTTGCGACTAATTTATATAATCAGGTAAAAAAATTAGGAGGAGAAGTTGTTTTTGAAACTGTTTTAAAAATAACAGAAGATTATAAAGTAATTACTTCTAAAAAAGAATATCAAGCAAAAACTATTATTATTGCAACTGGTGCTGAAAATCGTAAATTAAATTTGGAAAATGAACAAGAATTTGTAGGTAAAGGAGTATCTTACTGTGCTACTTGTGATGGTAATTTATTTAAAGATAAAGTAGTAGCAGTAAACGGGGGTGGAAATACAGCTTTAGAAGATGCTTTGTATTTAGCTAATTTAGCTTCGAAAGTTTATTTAATTCACCGTCGTCAAGAATTTAGAGGGGAAGCCAAGTATGTTAAAGAAGTTTCGAAAATGGCTAATATTGAATTAGTGTTAGATTCCCAAATTAAAACTATTAATGGAAAAGATAAGTTAGAAAGTATTAAAGTTACTAATAAAGATGGTCAAGAAAATACTTTAAAAGTCGATGGTTTATTTATTGCTATTGGCCAAGAACCGAAAAATGAGCTTTTTAAAAATGTTGTTGATTTAGATGAAAAAGGATACATCATTTCTAATGATGGGGTACATACTAAAACTCCTTATATATATGCAGCGGGTGATGTTCGTCAAAAACAATTACGTCAACTTACTACAGCCGTAAGTGATGGCAGTATTGCTGCTGTAACAGCTATTAAAGAAATGCCAAAAGAAGAAGCGTGAATTTTCAAGCTTTTTTTCTTTTTAAAAATATTGTAATATATAATTGGTGGTAATATATGCAAATTATTAATATAAGTGTCCCTTGGGCTAAGGAATATTTTCAAAGTCAAAAATTGTTTAAAGAGTTACAAAATGACTATCCAGAAATTGAATTTAAAGAGTATGATTTTGACTATAATCGAAAACAAATAAATTATTATCAAGTAGGGCCCATGCTTCCAATTTTTCTTTTTTTAGATAATAATCAAGAAATAACAAGATTATATCGTCCTACGAAAGAAGAAGTATTAAAAGTATTGCAAAAGTTCTATTAAATAAATTGACTTTTAACATTATTTTTATTATGATTAATAGTAGAATAGAGGGCGTTATATATGAAGAAAAATCAAATTGCGGAGTTAATTAGTTGTTTACTAATATTTATCTTAGGTTGTGCTTTAATGTTATTTCCAGGCCTAGGATTTGATGATATGAATTATTTATTCTTTATAGTAATGACTTTTTATGGTTTACTAAGTTATGCATTATATATGGTAGTGCGTCGTAAAGATGATTATGAATATTTATTTATTGCTTTAGCTTCCGTAATTGCTGCTTCTGCCGGGGTAACGTTCCAACATGAGACGCCTCAAATGGTTTTATCTTTATCCTTAATTGGTTGGATTTCCATGGTAGCTATTATTAAATTAATTAAAATGGACTATTATCATGACCGTAATAATATTTTATGGTTTGTTAGAACTATTACTTTTGTTTTATTCTTAATAATTGGAACTTTAACTTGTGTTAACCTATATTATAATATTGAAATTCAATCTTTAATGTTGGGCTTTTTCTTAATGGTTACAGCAATATTAGAAAGTTTTGACCCAATTGTAGCTTACTTACTATCAAAAAGAATTCGTAAGGTTAAAAAGTTAGAACCAGTAATGGTTAAAGAAAATGGTGTTAAAGAAATTAAAGAAGAAACGATAATTAAAATTGAAAAAGAAGTTAAAAAGCCTTCTAAACCAAAAAGTAGTCCAGCTAAAACAAAAACAAGTACGAAAAAAGCTCCTGCTAAAACAGCGAAAAAGGCCCCAGCTAAGAAAACAACAACTAAAAAATAATTTTTGTAAAAATGCTGTCAAAAATCTGATAATAAATTGAATAAACGCTCCTAAGTGTAGTAATATTACTAATGTAAGGACGTGATATGATGCTTTATCCTTCAATAGATAAATTACTAAATATTGTGGATTCTAAGTATAAGCTAGTTCATGTTTGTTCTTTTCGTAGTAAGCAAATGCTAGAAAATAAGCATTTTCAAATGAAAGAGGAAGAATATAAGAATAAAAAGGAACTAGGAAGAGCATTAGAAGAAGTAGAAAAAGGATTAATCAAAGTTAAATAATTGATTAATTTTTTTATTTGTTCGGCCTTATTTAGGGCCCCTTTTAATAAATGTTGACAAATGTTTGGAAAAGTGTTAATATACAGCCATGAAATGGAGGTTGAGGTCTGAAATGACAGAAGAAAGAAGATATGGAATTAATTGGGTAGACTTAATAATTAAAGTTATCTTATTAATATTATTCGTTCTATTAATATGTTGGTTATTCCCAATGCCAAAACTAGATACTTTCTATGATAAAGTCTTTAATGAAAATATTCAAACTATGAAAACTGCTGCTAGAGACTATTATACTGTAGATCGTTTACCTAGTAATATTGGGGAAACAAAGACAATGTCTTTAAAACAATTAGTTGATAATAAACTTATCCTTGAATTCTCAGACAAAGATGGAAATACGTGTGATACTGCTAATAGTTATGTTCAAGTTACAAAAACTTTAGATAGTGAGTATGCATTAAAAGTTCAATTAACATGTGGAGATGAATCTGATTATATAATTGATACAATTGGATGTAATGGTACATGTTTATTATCAGAAGTAAAAGAACAAGAAGAAAAAACTACTAGTAAAGTTAGCGATGATGATAATTATACAAGTGATGTAAAATTTAGTAATGGGGGAGAAACTAAGTATTACTATTATCCTTTAGGAGGTAGTACACCAACTAGTACAACTACTATTATTAAATATCCTGAAAGTACATCAAATAATACTACAAATAACACTACTAATAATACGACAAATAATACTACTGATAATCATAGTGATAAAGGTAATAAGAAAAAACCTACTAAACCAAATAATAATCATAATAATAATGATGATGGTAATGGTGATGATAACAATAATAAAAAACCAGAAGAAAATAATAAAACTTTATATTACCAACAAGCTAAAATTGTTAAAGATTATACAAATTGGACAGAAGGTTATAGAAGTGGCAGCAACGTAGAAACTAAAACTGAAAGTACAAGATATTATTACTTTACGAAGAATACATCTAGTTCAAGTACAACATCTAATGAATATCGTACAACATCTTATGTATTTGCTAATGATTTCCGTGCTGGTGACCAATATTCTTATGAATTACAATTAACGAATATTCCACAAAATGTTTCTAAAGTAACTTTATCTACTACAAGATACTTTAATTCAACAGATTATCAAAAATATTTAGATACAAGTAGTACTAACTTATATATGACTGGTAATGATATGTTGTCTAACTCTTCTAATAGAGATGTTACAGCATTTAAACAAACAGCCTTAAAGAGTAGTAACTTTAGTTATTATATAAGTAACCCATATAAACAAAATAATGTATGGCGTGTTAGAGTAACTATTAATTTAAAAAATCGTATTGGTGTATCTGCATATTATGATAACTATTTACGTAATTACCTATATTATGTTCCAGTATACTTTAAAGTAACAAGTTCAGGAACAACTAGTGGTAATACCTTAAAATTCTTAGATAAAGAATCTAACTCATATAAATATAGTGGATATACTAAGACATATGCTTATACAGATACAGTAAATTATTATCGTTATATTACAGAATATGTTGATTATACTCAAACTAAATGGACAACATCACGTACTGTAAGTGGTTATAAATTTACTGGTAATACTAAATATATGTAATAAAAATTGACTTCGGTCAATTTTTTTCTGTTAAAAAGATGAATAAAAGCCTAATTTATGATATATTTATATAGTGGTGAGTATGAAAAAACAATTAGAAAAGGAATATGAAGAAATAGTTAAAGAAATAATTGAGCATCCCGAATTTCAAAAAAGAAAGAAATATGCTCATCATGGGGATATAACTGTATATGACCATTGTTTAAAAGTTTCTAAAAAAGCTTATTCTCTTGCTCGTTTTTTTCATACTGATTATAAAAGTGCTGCTATAGCCGGATTATTGCATGATTTTTATGAGAAACCTTGGCAAGATGACCCAGAAAAGCATAAATTCTTTGAACAACATGGTTTTACGCATGCTAAAAATGCCAAAGATAATGCTCGCCAATATTTTGCTAAATATATGACCCCTGAGATTGAAAATGCTATCTTACGTCATATGTTTCCCTTAAATATTAAACCACCGCGTTATAAAGTAGGATGGATAGTTACTTTAGCAGATAAAATAGTATCTTTAGAAGTATTTAAATATCCTAAAAAACTTTTAATGCTAGTGGGTGTTAAATCTAAGAAAAGTAAAGGTAGTCGCTTATGAATTTAGAAATATATTTTTTACTATTTATAATTTATTCTTTTGTAGGTTGGATTATGGAAGTTATCTATAACTATTTTGATTGTAAAAGATTAATGAATAGAGGCTTTTTAATTGGACCGATATGTCCTATCTATGGGGTAGGTAGTCTTTTAATGATATTCTTTTTAAAAGGGTATAAAAGTCAACCTTTTATCTTATTTATATTAGCTATTTTAATCTGTTCGATCTTAGAGTATTTAACTAGTTATGTTTTAGAAAAAGTCTTTAAAATTAGATGGTGGGATTATTCTCAAAATAAATTTAATATCAATGGACGTATTTGTTTAGAGACAATGGTTCCTTTTGGGATAATTGGTTGTCTATTAGTTTATTTTATTAATCCTTTCTTTAGTAATTTACTAGAAATGGTTAGTCCAACCTTATTACATGTGATATTTTATTTAATCTTTTTAACTTTCTTAACTGATTTAATTATATCTTTAAAGGTTATTTCAAATATTAAATTAATTACATCTAATATTATTAAAGATAATACGGAAGAAGTAAGTAAAAAAGTTAAAGATAAAATAGTAAGTAAAATTAAAACATTTAAAAATAGATTTAATAATCCTGATAAAAAAATCCGTAAAGTATTATCTGAACAATCTTACTTTACCAAAAGAATTATCGATTCTTTTCCGCGTTTTAAAGTAAGTGATATAATTAAAAAAATAAAAAAGGATGATGAATAATGGCAGATAAATTAGTGAAAAGTATTATAGGGTTATTTGGAGGTATTACTTCTTTAAAATTTGGTAAAGAAATATTAGTATTTATAATTTCTTTAATGCCTATATTAGAATTAAGAGGAGGACTTATTGCAGCCTCACTTTTAAAAATGAACCCTATATCTAGTTATATTATTGCAATAATTGGCAATATCTTACCAATTCCTTTTATATTATGGTTTATGAATTCTATTTTAAATTGGATGCATAATTGCAAATTTAAAAGGATAAGAAAAGTAGCAAAGTGGTTAGATAAAAAAGTAAAAAAACATAAAAAATCTATTGAAAAATATGGTTTTTGGGGTCTAGTTTTATTTGTAGGTGTTCCACTTCCTGGTACTGGAGCTTGGACCGGTTGTTTAATTGCTTCAGTTTTAGAGATGGATAAAAAGAAATCATTAATAGCAGCTTTAATAGGAGTCTTAATGGCTAGTGTTATTATGATGATATTATCTTTTGGTATAATTGGGGGAATAATTGGCTAAGGCAACCTTAAGTTGACAAAAAACAACTGAAAGTTGGTAGTGGAAAACTAAAAGTTTTATTATAGTTGGCTTGAGGTGAAAAAATGAAATTTTGTGATAATATTCAAAAATTAAGAAAAGAAAAACATATGTCTCAAGAACAACTGGCAGAGAAGCTAAATGTTTCTAGACAAGCTGTATCTAAATGGGAATTAGGTGTTTCCATTGTCAAATGACACATAATAAAAAAATAAGAGATTTGCTTTATTTTAAAGGGAAAAATAATAACTTAAATATGAAGTTAGAAGTTTCAAAAAAAATCGAAATTGGTGATATTTTTAACATTATTGTATCCATATCAAAATAAAAGTAAATTTTAACAGTTTTGAATTTAGGTAAAAGGTATGTTTAAAAAAGCATATCTTTTTATTTTATATAGATTTAAAGATAGGAGGTTTGATATATGAATTTAAATTATGCAATATTTAGAAGTGAACCGATAATGACTATAAACGATTTAGCACAAATCGGATCACATAATAAAAGAGAAAAAAACTCTTATAATTCTAATCCAGATATAGATATAGAAAAAAGTAAAGATAATATAGAACTAGTCCCTTTAACAGATAAATATGTTAAAGGGTTTTATAATATAGTAAAAGATTATAGAAAAGAACATGAGGAAAGAATGAAAACAGAACGTGAAGATAGAAAAAAGACTTTTAAACAAATGTTAGATAAATCAAATAATGTTGTTGCTGATGAATTACTATTTACTGCTACTAATGAATTCTTTAAAAATATGACAAAAGATGATATAAAAAAATGGGCTGATACTTGTATGGAATTTGTTTATAAAGATTTAGGATATACTAGAGAACAAATTTTACATGCAACAGTACATTTAGATGAAAAAACACCACATATCCATTGCATTGTTGTTCCACTTATTAAAAAATACGATAAAAGAACTAATAGTGAAAGATATACTATTTCTAAAAAGAAATACATAAAAGATAAAATACATTTGTCAGAACTACAAGATAAATATTATAAAAGATTAACTGATAAAGATTATGATTTAGAAAGAGGTATTAAGGGTAGTGATAGAAAACATATTAAAATTAAAGATTATAAAAAGATAAATAGAAAATTAGAAGAAAATTTAAATGTTAGAAATGATAGACTTGATAAATCAATAGATGAATTTGTTAAACAAATGAAAGTTACTAAAAATATTCCTTTTAATAAAAATCAAGTAATTGTTAATGTGGATACTTTTAATACTATGAAAAGAATAGTTAAAGAATCAAAAAAAGTTGTAGAATTACAACCTAAAATAAATGAAGTATTTGATGAGATAAATGGATATTCTAGTGGATATAAAATACTTGAGAAAGAAAATCAAAAATACAAAAAAGAAGTTGATAATTTAAAATTAAGAAACAAAAAATTAAAAGAAGAAAACAAAAGTTTAATGTATCAAATAAAAAGAATAATAAATGTTATCAAATATTTTTTCAGAAAACTATTACAAATAGGTACAGAATATATTAAAGATTATACTGAAAATGAAGTTAAAAAATATTATGACAACTGTGATTTTGAAATGGAAGATGTAAAAGATATTGCCACAGGTACAACTAAAGAAGATAGTTTATTTAAATATGCAAATGTACCAGATTATTATAAAACTGAAAAAGATTTTTCAGACTACGAAGATGAAAAAGAAAAAGAAGATTATGATATGAATTTATAAAAACAAATTGTTTAAAAACATGTAGTAATAATTGAAAAAGCATGGTAGAATAGTATATATATTAAATTACTTTAAGTTGAAAGGAGTATTCAATTATGGATAAAAATACAATAAGAGATGATTTGGCTTTCAGAAGTAAATGTGTAGATTATGGACTAGACTGGAATGAATTTAATGTATATAACGATATTATTATATTAAATTCTCCAAAAACAGATATTTTTGTTTTATTAGATGATAATTATAATACAATTGGCATTCATAAACTTAATAATAGTAATCAAATGAAAAGTATTGAAGAATATGCAATAAAATATCGAGATTTATATAACTATGTTGACTATAATAATGAGTCGAATTTACTATATCCTTTTCAAAACTTTAGTTTAAAGCAAATAGCAGATTTAGCTAAACGAGTTGATTTTTATAATAATCATATAATTGTTAATGGTAAATATGTAGTTGACGGCCACGAAAATACTTATATATCTTTATTAGCGTATATCAAATTTTTAGGAATGCAAATTGAACAATATTTTTTAAATGCTTATCAAATGAAAATATTGGATTTTGAATACCCAGAAGTTCATTCTTATTTGAAAAGTATTATGATAAATATTGATGAATGTATTAATATGCATATAGATAAAAAAACTAGACCGTTTCCAATTGATATTATTCAACATCTTGGACAAGATAAAGAAGAAATAGAAAAATGGAATAAAGAATTATATAAAATTATTAATTTATTACTTAATGAAAAGGGGTTCAAAATAGTAGAAGGTTTTGAACAATACAGGGACATTGAAACTATTGAAAAAAATGAAATGAATTTATCAGATTTATCGTTAAACTTATTAAAAATACTTGATGTTCCTAAGGATAAAATAGGTGAAAATAAACTAGATTTTAATATGGAAACGATTAATTTACAATCTTGGCTTGAACAAGATTTAAGCGAAACCAAAAAATTAAAATTAGCTAATTCCAAAATACATAATTAAGTAAAATTCATGATTTATTGGTATTGAATTTTAATAGACCATTTTTCCAAAACGGTAACCCACTACGCTATTGGCAAGCCAATAACGGTGGGAAAAGGAAAAATCCTATTTTAAAATTCTGTATATATTTTATATAAAAATAATCTTTATGTTTAATGGCAAAAAGATTATTTTTTGTTTTGAAAAAATTATTCTTTATTATCTGTAATAGAATTATACTTAATATTTGATTTTAAATCTTTTTTGGGAAATACTCCTTTATCAAATAATGGATATTTAGATTTATCAAATTTTTCTAAATTAGGTCTTATCATTGGGATCAACTCTTTTAATCTATCCAATATTTCATCATTTGATATTTCTTTTTTTTCTATTTTAGATAACTCTATATTATCTATTATATCTGCAATACCACCCTTAATAGCAAAGTCAACCTTTCTTCTATTTTCTAATTCTTCTAAAACATCAAAATAAAATTGTTCATAACTTTGGATTTGTTTTTGATAATCAGAAGTAGATCTTTTATTTGGAAGATCTTGTCCTAAATTTATATCTATATCGCTATATCCTGCAAGTTTCATTAATTCGACCATACTTAAATTTAATGTATCAGCAATTCCTTTTAAATATAAAACATTTGGCTTTAATCTTTTACCAGCTTCTATTCTTGATACTTCCGCACAATCCATATTTGCTTGTCTTGCTAGTTCTCTTTGTGAAATACCTATTTTTTCTCTTGCTTCACATATAGTTTTACCAAGTTTAGTTGTATTTTTCTTTAACATTTTTAAACACCTCCTATTCGTTTGCTAAAACAAGTATAACACATATTGATGTAAAAATCAACAATATTATAATTATAATGTTGACAAACTCAAAATATAGTGCTAGACTAATGGTAATTGATGTAAAAGTCATCAAAAGAAAGGAGGAATGTTATGAATGAGATTAAGACAACTAGAAGTACCACAAGAAATTTGGAAAGATAAAAGAATTCCAAAAGAAGCAAAGTTAATCTACTCATATATTTATAGCAAAGGATTTGATAAAATTCTTACAGATATAAATGTTGGAGAGATACAACAAGTAATTAACATCAAAAATATTGGCTTGAGAAAAAACCTTAAAATATTAGAAGAATTAAAATATCTAATATACAAGGAATATTCTAATGGAATGTACACAATAACACTTAACTAGAAAGTTTAATAAACACTAGTTATAAGAGGCTCGGTAAGATATTAAGGCTTATATCAGAACCTATCTTATAAAAATATAAGATGAATACAAGTTTGAACTATAACATATTTCAAAGAACTATAATAAATAAAATATATATGTTATAGCTCAAATTATTACTAAAAGGAGATTTATTCCTCATAGGGATATTATTGACTTTTTTAGTTAGTAATTTGTAGTAAATATGTTTTTTATGAGTGTAGGAAAATTATAAGAGATTTAATATTAAAAGAAAGCAATTAACGAAAGGAATGAGATTAGTATGTTAAAAAAGTATAAAATATAAAAAAGAGAGGGGGAAAATCAAATATGAAAGAAGATGATATTAAAGAAAAGAATTTAACACAACTAGAAATAGATAATATTATTGATAAATCAATAAATATGTCTATTCTATCAAGATTATTAAAATTGAATTTAATTAACGAAAAACAATATTATGTTTTAAAAGAAAGAGTACAAAGTTTTTATTAAATGCTACCGATTAGTAAAAAAATAAGGTATAATGTAAATGAATACTTTTGATGTATTCATTTAAGAATATTAACTAAAGAAAGAGAGGTAAAATGACACAGGTTGAGATTATTAAACCTAATCTCAAAACTGAAAACGTTAATGTTTCCTTAAGTAAAAAGAAAAAGGTATGCGCTTATGCGAGAGTTAGTACTGATAGTGAAGAACAACTAACAAGTTATGAATCTCAAATAAGATATTATACTGAAAAAATCAAAGCCAATTCTGAATGGGAGTTTGTAGGTATTTACGCTGATGAGGGTATTAGTGGAACAAGAGTAAAAAACAGGACAGAATTTTTACGAATGATAAATGACGCTATGAATGGTAAGATTGATGTAATCATTACAAAATCTATATCAAGATTTGCTAGAAATGTTGTTGATACTTTAAAATATGTACGTGATTTACGGGATAAGAAAATAGATGTATATTTTGAAAAAGAAAATATACACACACTTAATTTAGATAGTGAGATGTTTTTAACTCTTTATAGTGCATTTGCACAAGCAGAAAGTGAATCAACTTCACAAAATGTAACAATGGGATTAAGAGCCAAAATGAAAAATGGTGAACCTGTCGGTAAAGCAAACCCTTATGGGTATAATTGGAACAAAGAAACTAAAGAACTAACTATTAATGAAGAAGAAGCCGAAATTGTAAGAAAGGTTTTTAATTGGTATTGTGATGGTATCGGATCAAGAATAATAGCCAATAAATTAAATGAAATGGGTGTAAAATCGCCAGGTGGTAAGAAATGGTCGCAACAATACGTAAGAACTATGATTTCGCAAGAAAAATATGTTGGTGATTTATTAGGACAAAAGAATTACACTATTAGTCCTTTAACTCATAAAAAAGTAAGAAATTATGGAGAAAAAGAACTATATCGTGTTAGAAATCATCATAAGGCAATAATATCTCGTGAAGTTTGGGAAAAAGCACAAGAAATATTAGAAAAAAGAAGAAATAAGATAATACCTAATGGTAAACAACATTTTGGTAAATTTAGTCAAAGATATGCTTTTAGTAGCAAAATAGAATGTGGATTTTGTGGAACAAATTATGCACGTAGAGTTAGTAGCAAACGAAAAAATGGAAGCCAAGTAGTCTATTGGAGTTGTTATAATAAAGTAGTTAATGTAAAAAATTGCGAAGATGCTTTACTTATAAGAGAAGAATTATTAGAAAGTGCATTTGTTCAAATGTATAACTCTATAATAAAAAATAAATATAAGACCAAAGATTTAATGATAAATGCTATTAAAGAAGTTATAAGTGATAATGATTATAAGAAAAAACTTGATAACTTAAATAATGAAAAAAATACCCTACAAAAAAGATTATCAAATTTAATTGATATGAAATTAGATGATTACGAGCATAAAGAGGCATATATTTCAAAAGAAAAAGAAATAAATGAGAAATTGGATTTAATTAAAGAAGAAATAAAAAATTACGAAATGTTAGAAAGTGAAAATAAAACTTTAACTAAACAAATTGGAGAAATAGAAAAAATATTTGAAGAACCAACCACTTTAAAGCAATTTGATAAAGAGGCATTTGATAGTATAGTAGAAAAAATTATCATTGGTGGCTATGATGAAAACAAAAATAAAAATCCTAAAATAATAAGATTTGTTTTAAAAACAGGTGAAGAAAGATTTTTAACTTATTCTAACAAAAAAGGAAACAAAAATGAGCTTGTGTCATTTGAACAAGTAAACAGGTACTGCCTATCCGGAAATGGATAAAATAATTGCAATGAGTAAAATCTTTGGATGTACTTTAGATGAACTCGTTAATAATGAAGTTAAATTAAATCAAGCTACGCCAAAAAGAAATTTAGAAACTTATATTGATAAAGTCATTAAATTCTTTGATGATACTTTAAATTATTTTAGTCATCTAAAATTTAAAGATTTTCTCAAATTCCTAGTATTTTTAGTATTTATATTTGGCATTTTCATTTTATGTTGTATTCCTGTTAATATAATAATAAAAATGGGAAGAGACTTTTTATGGCAAATTCCTATTTTAGGAGAATTTGTAGGTAATGTTTGGGAAGTAGTTTTACAAGTAAGTTATATCGTTATATGTCTTGCTATATTTATTAATATATTTCAAAGAAAATATCTAAATAAACAAGAAGAACATAAAGATATTAAAATTATAACTAATGAAACTAAAACTAATATAAAAACTTCTAAAAATATAAGTATATTAGATTTTCTGGGGAAATTAGGAATTTGTTTTCTTAAATTTATTGCTATAATTATAGCTATTCCTTTTATTATTTCTTTATTATTTGTAGCTATACTTCTAGCTCTTTCCATCTCTTTAATTTTTCAAAAAGTATTTTATCTAGGTGTCATACTTAGTATTTTAGGTGTATTAAGTTTAAATATAATTATTTTAGAAATATTATTTAACTTTATTTTTAATATTAAAAAACCATCTAAAAAAACATTTATCAGTTTAATATCTGGTGTAGTAGTATTAGGTATTGGTTTAGGAATTACTTCTTTAGATATTGCTAATTTTAAATATATAGATAAAGCACCTGATAATATTTCTCAAGTAGTAGATACTAAAGAATATCCTATGCAAGATAATTTACTTATTTTAAATGCTAGACAAATATCTTATATAGAAGATAATAGTTTAAATGATAATATTAAAATTGAAATTAGTTATTATAAAGATTTTAGTAATTATGAATTAAATGTTAGTGATGGGGTAGTTACTATTCATAAACAACCTAAAGCTTCCGGTCAAACTATATTTAATTTAATTATTGCAGATTTACGAAAAAAACAAATTCATAATTATAATGATTTATGTTTAAGTGAAATTAAAGTAATTACTTCTAAAAATAATATTGAAAAATTATTAGCTAATCAAGAAGAATACCAAGCTAAAGAACGTAATAGTTATTTAAATAAATTACAAACTGAGTTAAATCAAAAAGAGTTAGAAATAAAAGACTGGGAAGAAAAATACAATGAAGAAGTAATTTTAAATGCCGAACAAAAAGAATTATATGAAGAAAAAATAAATGAATACAAAGAAAAAATAGCTGAATATAAAAATTCACTAGATTTATTAGATGAATAAAATTAATAAAGACACACTTTTATCAAGTGTGTTTGCTATTATTTTACTTCTAAAATAGTAAAAGCATCTGATTTCAACAATAGTTGATTTCAGATGCACTCCATAAGGGATTGCATTTGATTTCCCCAATCAAATGTATCCTTTTCTCTTTATTCAAGTTTCCTTGACATATCCATCGTAACATAAAAACACACCTTTATCAAGTGTGCTTTTGAAATTGTCATAAATTCTTATAAAAACATTGTGTCAAGAACAATTGTTTGGTATAATTTATTGGGAATATTTGGCAGTTGAGTGCTTGCCAACTTCTAAAAGGAAGGAGGCTGATAGTATGTCTAAGAAAGATTTTTTAATCTTATCACTTATTCTTATTATCTTTTTACTAATAGCCTTACTTTTTACTTTTGTAATATAGTATACTATGTAAAAGAAAAGCACTCAATCTAACAAGATTAAGTGCTCCCCAAAGTATTGGCGAGTACTCAACATCACGCTGTTAAGTATTCCCTTTTTTATTTTATTCAAGTTTCCTTGACATATTCATCGTAACATAAAAACACACCTTTATCAAGTATGCTTTCTAAATTTAAAATTCAGTATAAAAACATTGTGTTAGGAACATTTGTTTGATATAATTTATTAGGAACATTTAATAGTTGGGTGATTGCCGAACTTCTAAAGAAGGGAGGCGATATAATGAACAAGAAGGATTTTTTAATTCTTTCTCTAGTAATTCTTATCTTCCTATTAGTATTATTACTATTTATAGTTTTAATATAAAGAAAATCACCTAACTCAGCAATGATTTAGGTGAACCAACTTTTTGGCAACACTCAACACAGACAATATTAAATGTTCCTTTTTTATTTTATGCAAGTTTCCTTGACATATCCATCATAACATAAAAACGACTTTACTACAAGTCGTTTTATATTTTTACTCGAGTTTCGAGTTTAATATCAATTTGGTGGAGAATAAGGGATTCGAACCCTTGACCCCCACGGTGCAAACGTGGTGCTCTAGCCAGCTGAGCTAATTCCCCAAACGAACAAATTAATATTACCAAATTATGAAACTAAAATCAAGTGTTTATTTGTAAAATTTGCGAAATATGTAATTTTATTTGTTTATTTATAGTAATAATCTTAGTATTTTGATTGATTTCCGTTATAATACCCGTGATTTTATATATTTGATTATTTTTAAAATAATAAATAATAGTTTGGGATTGGGTGTAATAACTTTCTTTTAAAAGGGCATTTAAAGTTTCTAATTGGTCGGAAGATAATATTGGCTTTTCTATTTTATTTTTGCCTTTTAAAATAGAATTAATAACTTCTTTAGAAGAAATTAAAGAGGCAAAAGGTTGCCATTTTATTATCCCACGGTCGTTCACTGTTCATGACCTCCTATTTTTTGATTACGGGAGATAGCAGTAGAATCTTCTAATAAAGCTGTTGCTTTTAAAATACTATTCTTCCCAAATTTATTTTTAATTTCATCAATTGTCTTATTATAGTTTTCTTCGGTATTAATATGGTTAATTGTTTCAAAAATATTCAATTGAACCATCTTTTTTTCACTAAGTCTTGAAAAACATAAACTAACTTTACGAATAGGAAGATTATCATAATATTTATCAAAAAGAAGATAAATAGTATTTAAAATAACTTTAACATCATCAGTAGGATTATCTAATTTAGTTACATGGTAAAAACCTCCACCTATATTTTTAGAATAACCTATACCTAAACCAACACAACTAGTTTGCTTTTTTTCTTCTCTTAATCTTTGCATTAAAACATCAGTCATTTCGGCAATAATTAAACGAATATTATTACCATTATAATCTTTAAATAAAACTTGACTATGACTAATAGATTTATCTTTAGCTATATTTTTGTAGTCGCTTATTCTACTTAAATCAATGCCATTAGCATGGTTCCATAATTCTTCACCCATAACCCCAAATTTATCTTTTAACTTATTTTTAGGGTAGTGGGCTAGGTCATAGATGGAAAAAATATTTAAAGCATTTAATCTTTTTTCCATCCTACTACCAATACCCCAAACTTTAGATAAAGGACTAAGTGGCCATAATTTCGTAGGGATATCTTCAAAACTCCATTTAGCAATCCCATTTTTATATTTCTTTGCTTCTGTATCCATCGCAATTTTAGCTAATAAAAGATTAGGACCAATTCCACAGGTAGCAGTAAGACCTGTTTTCTTATAAATATCTTTTAAAATAGTTTCGGCTAATTCATAAGAAGTTTTCTTATATAAATTTAAATATTCTGTAACATCTAAAAAAACTTCATCAATTGAATAAATATGCATATCATCTTCTGAAACATAATCTAAATAAATACTAACTACTTCTTTACTTTTTTTTATATAAAGGCTCATCCGAGGAGGAACAATAGTATATTTAATATTTTTAGGTATTTCATAAAGTCTACCTCTTGATTTTAAACCTTTACTTTTAAGGTAGGGAGTAATAGCTAAAGTAATAGCACCATTTCCTTGTTTGGTACTAGCTACAACTAGAGGATAAGAAAAAGGGTCTAAGTGTCTTTCTACACACTCACAAGAAGCAAAAAAACTTTTTAAATCAATACATAAAATATCTCTTTCTTCCATATTATCCTCCAAACGTTTGTTCAATATTATTATAGTATATTTTCTTAAAAAGACAACTGGTAAAATATAACATCTCTAAAATATGTTAATATTCTCTAGTTATAGCTTGCAAAAAGCAATGCGTATATGATAAACTGAAAATGGAAATACTAAAGATATATTAGTTATAAAGATAGGATGGATAAGTAATGAAGGGAAATAAACGAAAAGTAATAATAATCACATTAGTTGCTGTCTTAATTGTTGCTGCCGCAGCAATAAGTTATGCCATATGGAGTAAAACATTTACTGAAACAGGCGTAAATAAAAATACGTATGCTTGTTTTGAAGTAACTTATAATGAACCTAATGGTGGAGGGGTTACAATGGGTGATGCCTTTCCGCAAACAGACGAAGAAGGTATGCAAAATGATCCATATGATATAGAAATAAAAAATATATGTAATACTATTGTACCTTATAATGTTATCTTAAATAAAAAAGAAGGATCAACCTTAGATAATAGTCACTTAAAAGTAGCTGTTGATAGTATTTCTCAATTGCTATCTGATGCTAAACCAGTTGATAAAAAAGTTATAGATGATTATAGTGTTGCTGAATCACGATTGATTGGCACAGGACTTGTTTTAGCCGGGCAAACTAAAACTATTCATATACGACATTGGATGGATGAAAATACCAGTGAACAAGATGGAACTGATAAATCTTTTGCTTATAAAATAACAATAGAAGCAATTGGTGAAAATGGTAATTTACTTTCTCGAAAAATATTAGCAGATAATAGGTTAATCGAAACACAACCTAATTTTGAGTGGCCAGAGCCAGTAGCAATAGCTTCTCAGGATCAAACTGGAGGTAGCGGTCTGTATATGGCACTAGATGATGACGGAGATTCATATTACTTTAGGGGTAAAATAGACAATAATTACGTAAAATTTGCAGAAAAAACATGGCGTATAGTACGAATAAATGGAGATGGTACAATAAGACTTATATTAAATAATAATAACGAGGATCCTAGTGTAACTCAATTTAATACATACAGTGATAATGAAGAATATGAGGGAATGGGGGGATATACATATAGTAATACCAAACCTTGTACAAACGATAATCCATGTATAAGCGATTTTGTAAATGAAAGTTTTAAAAACTCAGAAGGAATAGGAGAAGATTCCAATATAAAAACTGAGTTAGAAAAATGGTATCAAAGTAATCTAGCCCAATATAATGATAAAATAGCTTTAACAACATATTGTAATGATACATCATATAAAATGTGGGACTCAGAACGGAAAAATTACAATGATGGAGATTATAAAGAATATCAATATATTTATTATAGTAAAGACAAGGCTATCTCATTAAAATGTTTAGATCCAATTTATCAAAAAGAAAATGAAATTCTTGATTACGGAGGAGTATATAAATTAAAAATAGGGTTAATAAATGGTGATGAATTATCAATGGCTGGTTTATCTTGGGAAGCTCCATATAAAAATTCTGATAATAATAATAATAATTATTTATACATCGGAAATGATTTTTGGACAATGACTCCAAGTCAGTACTCCTATTATTATTATAGTTGTTATGATGATGGAGACTGTTCAGATGAAAGAGTGGATTTTTATATGGATATAGTCGAAGGTGATTGGGCTAGAAAAACAGAAAAAGAAGCTGATAGTTTGTTATATCCTAGGCCAGTTATTAATCTGAATGCTGATATATTATATACTTCTGGTTCAGGGATCGAAGAAGATCCATACATTGTAGAATAGTTAAAAAAAGAAGCCAATGGCAACATTGGCTTCTTTAAAAATTAAAAGGGTTAAAGAATTGGTTGTGAAATTATGAAAAAAATAATAAATAAAGGATCTATAATATTTTTATTTATTTTAATAATATTTTTAAATATAGGAACAATTTTAATTTGTAAAAATACTATTCAACATTTAGAATTTTCTAAATGTCTATTTATATTAGGTATAATAGCTTTAATTTTGTATATTATTAATAAAATAATGCGTAAAGAAAAAATAAAGATTAAAGATATCTTTATCATACTTTTATTAATATTTGGATTTATTTCTTATGTATTTGCCTATAAAAAAGATGTGGCTTTAAATGGTGCAATAGGAAGACATGAGGGATTAAAAACTTTATTTAGTTATTATGCTATTTTTTTACTATCGTCTACGATAGATAAAAAATGGCAAAAAAGATTATTATTAACTTTTGTTGGTTTTGGTTTGATGCAGATATTACTGGGAACTTTTCAAAATTTAAAAATAAATAATATTTTAGGGTATGACCGAAGTCATAATTTTAGTAATAGATATAAGGCTGCTAGTGGAACGTTTGGTAATCCTAATATTTATTCATCATATATTTTAATGTGTTTATTATATATTTGGTATTTATTAGTAAAAACGGATAAAAATAAAATTTTAAATGGAATATTATTTATTTTATTTTGGTATGGTTTAATTATTGGTAATACTTCCAGTTGTATATTAAGCGCTATACTTATTATGGTATTTACTTTAATAAAAAAAATAAATCGGCAAAATATAAAAAAAATAAGTATTAAAGGAATAGAAATATTAGTATTATCAGTTTTATTTTTAAGTATTTTAAATATATTTACTAATAAGTGGATATTTAAAACAATTAAAAATAATACTATGGAGATTGTTGATATTTTTAAAAATGGAATTACCGATAAAACTGGGAATTACAGAATATATGTGTGGAAAGAAAGTTTAAAAAAAGTTCCTAAATATTATAAAACTGGTATTGGAATTGATAATTTTGGTTACTTAAATGATGGTTTTTATATTTGTTCACCTGTTGAGTGTTTTGATAAAGCTCATAATGAATATATTCAAATTCTTTTAACAGAAGGAGTATTTACTTTAATAGTTTATTTAAGTTTTTTAAGCTATGTATTACATAGTTCAAAAAATAAAGGAATATTATATATGCTAATTGGTTACTTAATTCAAGCGTTATTTAATATTAGTAGTATTACTGTAGCTCCAATATTTTATATGATTATGGGATTTGGATGTAGTAAGGAGGGTGAATTATGAAGAGAAACAATCTTATTAAACAACATAAATATATATTCATTTTCCTTCTTATTTTTGTTAGTTATATTCCATATTTAATACATTTTTATCCTGGTATAATTATTAGTGATACATATTCGCAAATGAAACAAGCTATTGGCCTTCAAAGCTTATCTAATCATCATCCAGTATTTCAAACATTTTTATGGAAAATATTTATAAATATAGGCAAGATATTTCATAACGATAATTTAGCAGTATTATTAAATTCTTTTTTGCAAATGTGTGCGATAGCAGGAGTTTGTACTTATGCAAAATATAATTTGGATAAAATAAAAATTAAAAATAATTTGTTAATTTTGTTTTATGCGTTTTACCCAGTTTTTGCTCTTTTTGCAATTTATACTACTAAAGATACTTTATTTAGCGTTAGCATATTATTTTATATTGTTGAACTTTCTAGACTAATAAATAATCCTAGTGAGTATTTATCAAAAAGAAAAAATATTGGTTTATTATTTATAAGTATGATATTTACTTTTTTATATAAAAACAATGGAATTTACATAATAACAGTCACGCAAATATTTTTATTGATTTTTTTTAGAAAACAATATCTTAAGCGTTTAAGTTTAATTTTTATAGCTATTATGGTGCTATTTATTATATGGAATAATGTAATTTTAACATTGTTAAATGTAAAACCCACAGAAGAAGTGGAACGCTTGGGAATATTTATAAATCAAATAAATTATATAGTATATAATCAAGATGTTTCTAAAACTACTTTACAAAAAATTAGTAATTTTATTGATATTAATCCTTTACAACAAAAATATAATAAAACTAAAATTGATGGAATAAAAAAATACTTTCATGAAGATTATTTTAAATGTCATAAACTGGAATTTTTAAAATTAAACGTGAATTTATTTATAAGATATCCAAAAGAAAGTATAAAAGCTTTTTGGAATAAAAATAAAAGATTAATAATTCCAAATGAAAATGTATTAATAGGTAATTATAGAAAATTATCAAATATTAATCATAAATTGATTTCGAAAATAATTAAATTATTAATTATACCTATAATTATATTATTTTCACCAGCAATTAATTTATATTTATTAATTATATTATTTTTATATGCACTCCTTAAAAAGCGAAAAAATATTATTGTTCTTATTCCAATAATAGTAGTATGGGTTGCAGCTTTAGTTGCACCAGCATCGTTGTATAGATATATTTTACCTTCAGTTTTTTGTCTACCATATATATTTTATTTTATGAATTTGAATAGAAAGAAGTGTAATTATGAATAACGACGATATATTAAAAATTGAAAACTTAAAATATGCTCCTAATTCTTATACTATTAGATGGAATATTACTAATTTATGTAATTATTATTGTGATTTCTGTATTCAGGGTAATAAAGAAAAACATTTAAAAGAGAGTAAAGGTGAAAGTGCAAAAATAAGAAATGCTATATGTGATAAAATTATTTATTTTATTGAAAATAAAATAAATAATAAATATAAAAATTTATATATTTATTTAATTGGTGGCGAAATTACAATTTTAAATGATTTTTTAACTATTTTGGAAAAATTATTAAAAGTTAATTTTAATGGAGAGATAGAATATCATATAACTACTAATTTATCAGCTGACATAGAAGTATATAAGAAAATGCGAGATTTATTTTTAAAAAATAAGTCTCCTTATGTTCGTAAATTATCTATTGCAGCCAGTTTCTATAAAGAATTTACAACAGAAGAAGAATTTATCAAAAAAGTTAAGACTATATATAATATAAATCGTTTTCAATATTATGTAGTTCACGGTCGAAGATATTTTCAATCTAGAAAAAACTTTATCTATAAATTTATCTTTTTATGTCTAAGTTTATTAGCAAAAAAAAATCAATTAATTGTAATAATAACTTATCCTTTAATAACCGATGAAGATTATGAAGCATACCAAAAATTTAAAAGAAAATATGAAAAATGCGCTTTAACAATTAATTATGTTATTATTAGAAATTATAAAAAAAGTATTTCTAATAAGTTAAAAGATAAATTAAGCAATTCAAATCGTAAAATTATTAAAGTTTTAACTAAAGATAATAAAATATATTATTTTTCAAATACCAGTAAGATAAGTTTGAAAATTAAAGACGGACACTTTAATCCTCATGGTTTTTTATGTGATTCAGGAATTCATAATCTAACGATTAACAATTTAGGAGTAGTATCTAGATGCCTTAGTTGTCCTAATCAGACGATTGTTGGCAATATCTTAGAAGATGATATAAATTTATTAACTGATTATTTAATTTGTCCAAATAATAATTGTAATTGTAGTTTTTATAAGGAAATCAAAAATGAAAGGAAACATCATGAAGAAAAATATAATGTTAATAATAGGTCAACTTAAAAATGGGGGAGCAGAAAGATCAATAACTAACTTAGCTAATGAATTGATTAAATATCATAATGTTATTTTAGTTACAGCCAACGCTCAAAATAAAGATTATATTTGTAAGGTGCCAGTCATTGAAATGAAGGAACTGCAAGGTTGGCGTAAAATTTTAGGTATATTAAAAATCCGCCAGTTAAAAAAACAAAATAAAATTGATGTTTGTATTAGTTATATTACTCTTTATAATTTTTATAATGTAATATCTCATTACAAAGAAAAAACAATAATTTCTATAAGAAATCATTTAACTACTAAAAATGAAAAAAGATTGGAAAAATTATGTCATAAAATATCTATTAAATTAGCTAACAAAATTGTGTGTTGTTCAAAAAGTGTAGCATATGATCAAATTCATAATTTTAAATGCAATCCCAAAAAAGTAGTGGTAATAGAAAATTTTTGTAATGAATTGCAAATACTAGAAGATAGGCAAAAAGAACCTAAAGAATCATTATCTAATAATTTAATTGTAACTATGGGGCGATTAGTAGAACATAAAGGACATATTGAAATTATTAAAGCTATGGTAGATGTTGTAAAAAAAGTACCAGATAGCCAATTATTAATTTTGGGAAGAGGACCTTTAAAAGAAAAATTATTAGCTTTGATTAAAGCTAATAATCTTGAAAATAATGTTTATTTAATGGATTTTCAAAAAAATCCATACCAATATATTTATCGTGCTAAAGCTTTTGTTTTAGCATCTGACTTTGAAGGTTTTCCTAATGTGATCATTGAAGCTATGGCTTGTGGAGCACCTATTATTGCTACTGATGCTCCTGGGGGTGCTAAAGAAATATTAAGTGATAATTATTATGAGGACAAAGGCGTCACCAAAATGACCCAAGCTAAATATGGAATTTTAATTTCTAAAGAAAATAAGGAAAGAGATTTAGTAAAAGCACTTTTACTATTATTAAATAATAAAAGTAAATATAAATATTATCAGCAAAAATCATTAGAAAGAATTAAAACATTTAATAAAGATATTATTATGGAAAAATGGAAAAAAATTATATTAGAGGGGGATAAGAATAATTAATCTTTCCTTAATCATGAAAGAGGGATAGTAATGCTAAAATTAAAATATGAATATAAATCTTTTGTTCCTTTTCGGGTTTGTCCTTTAGGAGCTCATATTGATCATCAATTAGGCAAAGTAACGGGTTTTGCTATTAATTATGGAATAACAATGCATTATAGAGCGTTAAAAAATGGTAATTTTAATATTATTTGTGAAAACTATGCTCAAAAAGTAATATTTAATTATACCTCTTTGCCAAAGTTTGATGGTTCTTGGCTTGATTATCTGGTAGGGAGTATTAAAGTTTTACAAGAAGAATATTTTTTAAAACAGGGCATTAAAGCATATATTGAAAAGTCAATTCCTACGGGTGGTTTAGCTTCTTCTTCAGCAATTATTATTTCTTATATAAGTGCTTTATGCAAAGTTAATAATATTCAATTAACTAAAGAAAAAATTATTAATTTAGTTCAAAAAGTTGAACGTAAATATATGCACAATAAGGTGGGTATTTTAGACCCAGCTTGTGAAATATATTGTCAAAAAAATAGTTTGCTTTATTTAGATATCAAAAAGCAAGAATATCATTTAATTAAACCGCAAAAGAAAATGCATTTTAAAATTTGTTTAGTCTATTCAGGGCTTTCTAAAAAGTTAAGTGATACTATTTACAATGTTAGAGTAGATGAGTGTAAAAGTGCGGCCTTTTCTTTAAATAATTTTTTAAAAAATCAAGAAATTGAATATGATGATGCTTATTTAGGAAATATAAGA
Organism: uncultured Bacilli bacterium; assembly: GCA_947601485.1. Lineage (GTDB taxonomy): Bacteria > Bacillota_I > Bacilli_A > RF39 > UBA660 > SIG200. The sequence continues at coordinate 31,099 of CANQGF010000001.1, read as the reverse complement.
TATCAAAATTTTAAAAGATATCAAAAATATTTACCTGCGCAACAAGTATTGCGGGCTGAACATTTTTATGAAGAAATGAAACGAGTTACTAAAGGAATTAAATATTTTGAAAAAGGGGACTTAGTAAATTTTGGTAAATATATTTTTGCTTCGGGTTCTTCTTCGATAAAAAAATACCAAACTGGTTCAAAGCCTTTAGAATTACTGCATAAAATTGCTCAAAAAACGAAAGGCATTTACGGTGGAAGATTTTCTGGGGCAGGATTTAGGGGCTATTATATGGCTTTAATAGACCCTCAATACGAAAAAGAAATAGAAAAACGTTTTACTAAAGAATATTTAAAAGTATATCCGGAATATCGGGGCTTATTTAAAATTTATTTTTGTGATATTAATGGAGAAATAGAAATATAGGAGGAAGTATGAAGAAAAAAATTCTTTTTGTAGCAAATAGTGATTTTCATTTAGAATTATGCTATTTAGCTTATTTAGAATATTTTCAAAAAAAAGGTTATGAAGTACATCTTGCTAATAATACTGACCTTTTACTTCCTTATGCTACTAAAAAAATTAAAATTCCTATTTCTAGAACTCCTTTTCATTGGCAAAATATTAAAGCTATTTGGCAATTACGCAAAGTAATTGCTCAAGAAAAATATTCTTTAATTTCTTGCTCAACTCCTATGGGTGGAGTTGTCGCCCGTTTAGCTTCGGCAAAAGCAATAAAATTAAAACAGACAAAATTAATTTATACTGCGCATGGGTTTCATTTTTTTAAAGGGTGTCCTTGGTTAAATTATTTAATTTATTATCCCGTAGAACGGTATTTAATTAAATATACTGACGTTTTAATTACAATTAATGAAGAAGATTATAAATTTGCTCAAAAACATTTTAAAACAGTTGTTAAATATATAAAGGGTATAGGATTTAATGAAAACAGATTAAAAACTAAATTAACTTTAAAAGAACAATTTCAATATCGTCAGCATTTAGGCTTAAGTAAAAATGATTTTGTTATATTATATATTGCCGAAATATCAAAACGAAAAAGACAAAAATATCTTATTAAAACTATGGCCCAAATTAAAGATAAAAATATTAAATTATTACTAGCAGGACGATCTAATCTATCTTCTGATATCAATAGTTATATTCAAAAGTTTCATTTAGAAGATAGAGTCAAAGTTTTAGGCTTTCGTCCTGATATTGCTAATTTATTGGATATTGCTGATTTAGTAATTTCCGTTAGTAAACAAGAAGGTTTACCTTTAAATATTATGGAAGCTATGTATAAAGAAAAACCAATAATAGTTACTGATTGCCGAGGAAATCGTGATTTAATTACCAATAAAGTTAATGGTTTAGTTGTTCCTCTTAATGATGCTAAAGCATTGATAACGGCAATAAATTATTTAAAAGAAAATTATAGTTATGCTAAAACTTTAGGCAAGAATAATCAACCAGCTATCTTAGAATATAGTATAAATAATATTTTAAAAGAGTATGTTAAAGTTTATGAGCAACTTTTAGGTAAAGAGGTGTAAATATGCGTTTTTGGAAAAATATTAAATCATGTCGTTTATTTTTAAAAAATTGTCATAAAGAATTAATTGTTCTTTTAATCTTTACTTTAATTGTTGCTGTAATGTCGAGCATTTCTCCTTCTATTGGAGGAATGCTTATCAATCATATTTTAGAAAGTAAATTTAAAACTTCTATTTTGTTAGTATTTTTAATCGGCTTTTTAGAAATGGGTATTTTCTTTTGTAATTTACTTATAACTAAAACTTATTTAGTATTCCAAAAGAAAATAGTTTTAGGAATAAGAAAAAAGGCTTGTAATGTCGTTTTAAATTTAAAACTTTCTACTATAAAAGATGAAGGCCAAGGAAAATTTTTAAATCGAATCAAAGATGATTCCAATTATATTGCCACTTATTTAGGTTATATTAAAGATAGTTTAGTTTTAGTTATCAGTAATATTGGTGTTTTATTTGTTATATTTTATTTAAATAAAATAATTGGTCTTTATTATTTTGTTTGTACTCTAGTGTTGTTGTTAATTCATTTTTATGGTATAAAAAAAAGTTTATATTATAAAGAAGAAAATTTAAACAAACTAGATTATAATGCTTCTTTGTTAGGTCAAGTAATAAAAGGTGCTAAAGATATTAAAGTTTTAAAATTAAAAGATAATTTTAAAAATAAGACGGATAATTCCTTTGAAGAAATAGGGGCCTTAGAATATAAAAGTCAAATGTATATTGATTATACAAATAAATTAACGCGTTTTTTAGAAACAGTCTCTACAGGAGGAATGCTTTTATTATCGGTAATACTCATTAAAAATAACTTATTATTAGCATCTACATTTATTATGATATTTATGTATCGTAATCGAGTATTTACTTTTTCAAATAAAATGGCTCAATTAATTAATCATTTTGGTAAATTTAATCTATCTTTGCAAAGAATAATGACTATTTTAGATTACCAAACAGAAAAGTTTGGTAATTTAGAAATGAAAGATTATCAAGGTAATATTACTTTTAAAAATGTTTATTTTTCCTATCATGATAAATTTCATTTAAAGAATATTAATTTTCATATTAAAGCCGGGGAGTTTGTTACAATAGTTGGTCATACAGGTAGTGGTAAATCTACGTTATTTTCTTTAATAACTAAAACTGATGATGTTTTAAAAGGAAGTATTTTTTTAGATAATTATAATATTAATAGTTTAAAAGAAGAAAGTATTAGGGAAAGTGTCTCTTTAGTAACTCAACAACCTTTTATTTTTAATATGTCTATTAAAAATAATCTAGCTATAATTGATGACGATTTTAATAAAATAAAGAAAGTCTGTGCTTTAGTTGGCCTTAGTGCTAAAATTAATTCTTTAAAAGATGGTTATGATACTATTATTAATGAAGATGCCGCTAATTTAAGTGGGGGAGAAAAACAAAAATTAGCTTTAGCTCGTGCTTTACTATCTAATTCCAAAGTAATATTACTTGATGAGGTAACTAATAATTTAGATCCTATTTCTAAGAAGGATATTGAAGATATTATTTTAAAATTAAAAAAAGACTATACAATTATTATGATTACGCATGATTTTCATTTTAATTTAATTGCTGATAAAGTAATGGTTTTAGAAAATGGTAACTTAATAGCTAAAGGAAAACATAAAAAATTATTAGAAGAAAATAGTACTTATAAAAAGTTATGTCGAGGTTTAAAATGAAAAAAATTATCTTTTATACAATGACTTTAGCAAGGGGAGGAACAGAGCAGACGGTTGTCAATTTGGCTAACGAATTTATTAAAACATATGATATTACTATTATTACTAATATTAATAGTAAACCAGAATACAAATTAAATAAAAAAATTAAACATATATGTTTAGATAAAGATAATAAACAAAATGAAAAAGGATTAAAAAAAATAAAAACTAAATTAAGTTTAGCAAGAAGTAAAAGATTAAAAGAGGTGATAAAAGAGGAAAGCCCTAATTTAATCTTTACTTTCTTGCCAGAACCAACAATTAGAGGATTAAGTTTAAAAAAATCTTTTAATATTCCAATATTGGTAGCTATTCGTAATCATCCCCAAAAAGAGTTTAGATTTTTAAAAATAATTAGAAATTATTTTTATCAAAAAGCAGATGGATTTATTATTCAAGATAAATCTTATGCTAAATATTTAAAAAGAATTTCTTCAAATAAAATTTATCTTATTCCTAATTTTCTTTCCGAAGATTTTGAAAATTATGAGCATTTAGAAAAAAGGGAAAACAAAATTGTTAGTGTCGGAAGATTAGAAAAACAAAAAAACTTTCAACTATTAATTAAAGCTTTTTCTAAATTACCCAAAGATTATAATCATTATAAATTAGAAATATATGGCAAAGGAAGTCAAAAGGTTAAACTCCAAAAACTTATTAATTCATTAAAATTAGAAGATAGAGTAATTTTAAAAGGAAATACAAATAATGTTAGATCTCATATTTGCAAAGCTCAAGTTTTTGTTTTACCCTCTAATTATGAAGGTATGCCTAATGCTTTAATTGAAGCGATGAGTTTAGCCTTACCGGTTATTTCTACTAATTCTTCTAAAGCCATAGGTACTATAATTGAAAATGGGAAAAATGGTCTTATTATTCCTAAAAACAATGTCAAAGAATTAGAAAAAGCTTTAAGAAAAGTATTAGAAAATGCTAGTTTAAGAAAAAGTTTAGCTAAAGAAGCAGCTAAAGTCAAAAATATTTATGCTAAAAAGAAAATAATTCAAAAATGGGAGTTTTTAATTAAAACTTTTGGGAGGTAAAATGGAAATTGCAATAGTAAAAAATAAAAAAGAATTATATATTAATAATAAAAAGAAAGATTTAAATAAATCTTATTGTTTTTTAATAGGAAATATTTATAATCTCGATGATTTAAATAATTTTAATAATAAATTATCTTTAGAAAAGAAAATACTCAAATTATATAATATTTATGGTCAAGAACTATTCAAAAAATTAAATGGTGAATTTGCTTTGATTTTAATAATAAATGGCCAAATTATTTTAGTACGTGATGGGTTAGGTAGTAAAAATTTATATTACTATCAAGAAAAAGGGACATTTATCTGTACTAATAATTTAGCCAATATAATTAAAATTTATTCTAAAAAATTAAAGATAAGTCATCAGCAATTAAGTAATTTTTTAGTATATGATTATATTCAAGCACCATATACAATATTTGAAGATGTTTATAAATTACAAGCGGGAACAGCTCTTATTTATGAAAAAAAGGTAACATTAGATAAATATTATAATATTGAAAATGAATATTGTTTAAATAAAAATAAAATTAAAAATGAATCGGAAGCATTAAAAGAATTAGAAAGTAAACTTTTAAATGCTTTAAAGCTTAGAATAAAAGACAAAGAAAAAATTGGTGTTCTTTTATCAGCAGGGATTGATTCAACTTTAATTTCTTCTTTATTAAAAAAATTAAATGTAAATGATTTAAATACTTATACAGTTGGCTTTTTTGATGAAGAGAGAAATGAAGCTACTAACGCTAAAGAAATAGCTCAATATTTAAAAACTTGCCATCATGAATATTATTTAAAAGAAGAGAAAGTTTTAGCTATTACACATAAAATACCTTTTCTTTATGCTGATTTATTATCTGATCCTTCAATTATTCCTATTATATTTTTAAATGATAAAATTAAAAATGAAGATATTGATGTTTTTGTTTCTGGAGATGGAGCAGATCAATTATTTTGTGGATCTAATGTGTATGATACATTTTTCATTAAAAATAAAGTGAAAGGCATTTTAAAATATTCTAATAGTCTTATGAATAATGAAAAGTATTCTTATCAAGATGTTCAAAATATATATCGTATGGGTGTAAGTAGAGATAGTGTTGTTAAACAGATTATTGATGTTATTCCTAATGGATATAGTGTTGTATCTACTAAACATTTAAAACCGCAGATAAAATTTATGTTAAATGATATTCAAACCTTTTTAGCTAATCGTTTGTTTTTAAAACAAAATATATCTTCTACTCACTATGATTTAGCGGTAACTCATCCTTTTATAGATAATGATTTGGTAGAGACATCTTTAAAACTAAATCATAAATTTAAATATAATCATCGCAATAAAAAATATATTTTAAAAAAACTTTTGGATAATTATATTCCTCAAGATATGTTAAATAAATCTAAGAAGGGGTTTGGTATACCTTTAAAAATTTGGATTTATACCGTATTTAAAGATGATATTTTAAAATATTCCCAAATAAAAGATTTGAAAAACCAAAGATTGTTTAAGATAAATAGTATGCAAGATTTATTAAACAAGTTAAAAAATAATAGTTTATCATTAGAAGAAATAAAGGTTTTATTTTCTTATTATATTTTTCAATTATGGTATTATACCTATATTGATAAATTAGAAAAGTAAAAAACTTGCAAACGTTTGCAAGAAAAATTATAACTTTTCTTTTATTTTGGTAGTATTACTAAAATTTAATTTAGCAATGTTATTTAGATAATTAAATCCTTTTTCTTTGGCTATTTGAACACCTATTTCATTTACTTTAGTTCCTGCTCCTTTTGGAATAGCAATATTAAGTTCTTTACTCATGTTTTCCATTTTGGCTAGAAAAACATAACGACTAATAATGGAAGCAGCAGCAACACTTAAGCATTTATCTTCAGCATGGGTCATAAAGGTAATATTTGTAGCTTTTTGAGAACTTTCTTTGATGTGTTCATAATATTTTTGAGGATAGACAAATTGGTCAACCACAATTTTATCATAATGGCCCTGTTCTTTTTTTATCATTTCGACTAAAACTTTATTATGTAATATAGCTTTAATTTTATTCATATTAAACCCTTTTTGAGTAAATTTATTAAAAGAAGGATTATCTAAGATAAAAGTAACATGAGGAATATTATTCATAATTTCTTTACCAATTTTTAAGATTTTTGTATCTGTTAGTTTTTTAGAATCTTTGACACCTAAATCAATTAAGTAATTGATATTTTCTTTACTAACAAAAGTAGCTGTAACGACAATAGGGCCAAAAAAGTCTCCTGTTCCAACTTCATCAGAACCAATGGAAGAAACGGTAACTAATTCTTTATCTTCACTTTTTTTCTTATCATCTTTTTTTGGATTTATATCTATAATTCGATTATTTAAATGACGTTCTTGGTCAATCCACATATTAGCATCTATATCGGCACTAATTCCTTGAAACATTACTTTGCCAGAATTATAAAGAGTAATAATAGTATCTTCTTCTTGAGCTTGGAAAATAGCATAAGGAGGAGTATTATCTCTTTTTAAATCTTCATAATATTTAATCATTTTTTCTTTTATATTATCACTTACTTTAAATACAATAGTCATAAAGCACCTCGTCATTATTTTAACATGTATTACTTTTAAATTCAGCAAAAATATAATATAATTTATCTAGGAGTTGATAGAGTGATTAATATTTTAGATGTTATTGTTTTATTTCTTATTTTATTTAGTGCTTTAATTGGTTTTAAAAGTGGAGCTATTAAAAGTAGTGTTAGTTTTGTGGGTATTATTTTAATTATTTGTTTAGCTTATTTTTTAAAAAATCCAATTGCTAATTTTTTAATGACCCATTTACCATTTGTGGATTTTGGGGGAGCTTTTAAAGGAGTAAGTGTTTTAAATATCTTAATTTATGAAGCGGTATCTTTTTTGATAGTGTTTGCTATTTTAAATATTATTTTAAAAATAGTTATTCATTTCAGCGGTGTTTTAGAAACGGTTTTAAAAGCCACAATAGTTTTAGGAATACCATCTAAGATATTAGGGTTTATTTTTGGTTTATTAGAAGGATTTATTTATTCTTTTGCTTTACTTTATATCTTATCAATGTTTAGTTTTTCTATTGAGCTTACCCAAAATAGTAAGCTTTATAGTCCAATAGTAAACCATACGCCAATTTTAACAAACTTTGCGAAGAATTCGACAACTGCTATTAATGAAATTTATTCTTTAAAGGAAAAATATGATAATGTAAGTAGTAAAAGGGAATATAACTATGAAGCAATGGATATATTATTAAAACATGAAGTAGTTACGATTGATACCGTGGAAACACTAGCTAAGCAAGGAAAGTTAGATATTAATAATTTAGATGTTTTACTTAATAAATATTAAAAGAAGGAGATTTGATATGATTAAATATTTAGAAAAAGAAGAAGAATTTAAAGAAGCCATTAAAGGAACAGTTTTAATAGACTTTTATGCGGATTGGTGTGGTCCTTGTAAGATGTTAGGGCAAGTTTTAGAAACAATGGAAGAACTTAATATTTTAAAAGTTAATGTTGATGAATTTCCTAAGATTGCTCAAGAGTATGGCGTAATGAGTATTCCGACTTTAATCTATATGGAAAATGGCAAAGAAAAAGCGAAAAATATTGGTTTTGTGCCAAAAGAGGTAATAATAGAAATGACTAAATAATATTTTAGTTTTTTTCTTGTCTTAAATAATATAAATTGGTATAATTAAATTGATAATAAAGGGGACTATTTGCGAGGTGTGAAATGGCAAAGAAAATTGGTAAATCTTTATGTATAACTTCTGCTAAAGGAGGAGTAGGGAAAACTACAACTTTAATTAATTTAGCAGGAACTTATGCCAAATTAGGGAAGAAAACTTTAATAATTGATTTTGATTTAACGAGTGGAGTTATTGCTGTTGCTTTAAATAAAAACTATGAAAAAAGTTTAGTTAATTTAGCTGATGATATTGATAATAACCAATATAATTCTTTAAATGATTATGTCACTAAATATAATGATTATATTGATTTTTTAGCAAGTCCTAAAGACCCTCGACAAGCAGGTCGCCTGGATGCGCGTTATATTGATTTAATTTTAGATAGAGCTGTTTTAGCTTATGATATGGTTTTAATAGATACTAATCATAATATAAATGAAATTAATTTATCTCTTTTAGAAAGAGTAGATAATATTTTATTTGTGATGACTAATGACCCTTTTGATATTAAGAATTTAAAATCTTTACTTAGTATTTTTAGAGATTTAGGAAAAACTAATTATAAAGTTTTATTAAATAATGCTGTTAATCCTTTTAAGAATTATTTTACTTTATATGATATTAAAAATATTTTAAAAGCTAATATAGATTATACTTTATCACCTAAGTTTTATATTCGTAATATCGATGATTATATAATGGCAGGTAAGATAATTTTACTAGAAGATAAAGTGGAAAGAAAGTTTGCTAATGAGTATACAACTTTTATGACCATGGCTAGTGATTTTATCTTAGAGGAGGAAGAACATGAAGGATAGTTTATTAGATGCTTTTAATATTAAGAAGAAAACTTATAAAAAACAAATAATGACTGATTATGATATTTTTCCTGATAAGAAATTATTAGATGCTTTAAGAACTAAGATAGTAGAAAAAATTATTGATACGAAAATGCCTCAAGATAAGGATATGAATTTTATTAATGCTCAGATTGAAGAAGTTATAGCCAGTTATGATTTAACTAATTTAGAACGTAATCATATTTATAATTTAATTGATAATGAAATTAATGGCTATGGACCTTTAACGGAAGTTTTAGAAGATGAAAATATTAGTGAAATAATGGTTAATAGTCCAAAAGAAATTTATATTGAAATAAATGGTCAGATTATTAAAGATGAAAGTATTTCTTTTATTAATGATGAACATATTATTAGGACTATTAGAAAAATGATTAGTCCTTTAGGAAAAACTATTGATGCTACTAATCCGATGGTTGATTCTCGTTTAGAAAATGGAGCGAGGATTAATGCTGTTATTCCGCCTTTAGCTGTGAAGGGACCAGTTATTACTATTAGAAAGTTTCAAAATAATAATTCTTCTATTGAAGATTTAATTAGGATGGGTTCTTTAACTCCTTGGATGGCTCGTTTTCTAGAGGCAGCTATTAAGGGTAAATTAAATATGATTATTAGTGGTGGTTCTTCTTCTGGGAAAACCTCATTACTTAATACTTTGAGTGATTTTATTGATAATAATGAACGAATTATTACAATTGAAGATGCTTCGGAGTTAAGATTAAAACAAGACCATGTTATTGCTTTAGAAACAAAGAGCAGTAATTATGATAAAAATAAAGAAATAACTATTCGTGATTTAGTTATTAATGCCTTACGTATGCGTCCGGACCGGATTATTGTTGGGGAAATTCGTGGAAAAGAAGCTTTTGATATGTTACAAGCCATGAATACTGGGCATGAGGGTTCAATTACAACGATGCATGCTAATAGTGCTCAAGATGCTTTAAATCGTCTTGAAACAATGGTTTTAATGTCCGGAATTGAAATACCTATTAAAGCTATTAGAGAATATATTAATAATGCTATTGATTTAGTTATTCATATTGAAAGACAAAGTGATGGGAAAAGAAAAATTACGAAAATATGTGAAATTGCTGGAATTGTCGATGATAAAATTCAATTAAATGATATTTTTGTCTTTAATCAATTTGGAGTAACTGATAGTGGGGAAGTTAGTGGAGAATATAAATTTATTGAAAAAGTTCCGAAAGTATATCAAAAATTAAAAGTTAGAGGAATTACTTCCGTTGATGATATGTTTTCTAATTTAAAAGCCCCAAGTAGTACGAAAATGGATTTACCATTTCTAAAAAAATAAAAAAGAAAGGAGCCATAACATGAATATAATATGGAAAATTTTAATTATTCCTTTAATTATTGGGATGGTTTTACTGACAGCTTTTATTTATGTCTACGAAACTTCCAAATCAATTAAGTTTGAAAGAAGAATTACCGATTTTGCTATTACCTCAGCTTATGACTCTGAACTTTCTTTATTTGAACGTCTTGCTACGTGGCTTTATAATATCGTTAATAAGTTAGCTAAAAGATTAAAAAAGAAAAATTATTTTCCTAATTTAGCTTTAAAATATGAAAAGTATTTAGAATATGATAGTAAATTTAGTCCTTATGATTGTATTAGTATTAAATTATTAGTAGCCTTTTTTCTATGTTTTATAAATATTATTACAAGTTTTAATTCACTTAATATATGGCGTCTTCTAAGTATAATTGTAACTTTTATAGTAGGCTTTTATAGTGTTGATGTTTTCTTTATTTTAAAGTTACAAAAAAAGAAAAGAGCAGTTAGAGGCGAAATTTTGCGAGCTATTATTTATATTAATAGTGCTTTAGCATCTGGTTTTACCATTTATCAAAGTATTAATATGGTGAGTAAAGAGTTTAAGGGAGCGATTGGCTTAGAATTTGCGAAAGTATCGGAAGATTTAGCTTATGGTCTTTCTTTAGAAAAAGCTTTTGCTAGATTTTATGAAAGAATTAAAATACCAGAACTTAAATATATATGGACTACTTTAAGTCTTTTAAATAAAGAGGGTGGCGATGGAAGACAAATATTTAATATTATCGAGAAAAATTTCTTAGATGAACAAAATATGATGGAAGAAGCTAAAGTAGTTATTTCCCCTTTAAAAGTCTTAACTAAGATAGTTATGTTAATACCTCTTTTTGTCATAATCGGCCTTCTAATATGGAAAAGAAATTACTTTGCTATCTTAAAAGATATGAAGATTGGACCTTTTGTTCTAATAACTATTATTTTACTTTATGTCTTATATTATTTAGTTATAAGAAAATTGTTAGGAGGTAGTAAGAAATGAAAAGTGATATTATTAAAAAATTATATCTACCTCAAACTATTAATCGTTTAAAAAGAAAAGTTCACTTATTAGGTCTTGATAGTAATTATGATATTTATAATTTTTTAAATAAAAGATTACTTGCATCTATTTGTATTTTTCTGGTAGGTTTAGTAATTTTTCCCTTTAGTTATATTACTTCACCAGTGATGACTGTATTATATTATTATTTAGTGGAATATATTTGTTTTGATATTCCTTTAAAGCAAAGAGCTAAGACGATAGCGAAAGAAGCCTTATATTTTTTTGAAGCTGTTCTTTTAGCATTAGAAAGTGGCAATAGTTTAAAAGAAGCTTTAGAAGAGGCTTGTGAAAGTGTTGCGGGGGAATTAGCTTATGATTTAAAGGGTAGCTTGCAAGCTTTAGAACTTGGTAAAGATTTAAATACTTGTTTAAAAGATTTTCAAAATAGAATACCTAATGAAATGGTCCAAAATATTATTATTAATATTATAAATACTAATAAATTTGGTAATAATATAACTAATTCAGTGAAAATGGAATTAGAATATATTAAGAAACAAGAACATTATGAGAAACAGAAAAAAATGCATAAGTTACCAATATATGTAAAATTAGTGTCGTTTTTATTTATTAGTATTATTTTAGTTTTAATTATTGTATTACCCATGTTTTTAAATATGGTAAAATAGAAAGTAGGAGGAATTATGAAAACAATTATTAATTTACTAGTTGGTTGCGGCCTTATTGCTATTGGTGTATATGTTATGTTATATATTCCAACAGTTGTTGATTTTAGCAATGTTATAGTACGTTTGGAGGATAATGATACAATATATCGTTTCTTGATTTATTTACCATTAATTCTAAGTATCTTTAATGGTTTAATTGCTTTAATTAATGCCTACACGCGCAATACTACTGTTTTAGTTATGAATATTTTAATTTCTATAGGTATTGTCGTAATGTTATTTGTTAATATTATGGGTTCTGTAAATGCGATTGAACTTATCGGCGACAAACTAGAATATGTTAAATATGTTAATATTGGCTGTGCTGTTTTACTTGTTGTCGAACTTATTTATGGCTTAGCTATTAAAAGTAAGAAAACTATCAAATAATTATTGAAAAAATATAGGTTTATTTAAAGAAGCATTTCTTTTTAAAGAAATGTTTTTTTGCTCTGTATTATTTAGGGTTTTAGGTTTAGATACAGGTTTAGAAGAAACAGAAGTTTTAGTCATTTCCTTGGCCATTTTAAATAAAGTTTGACCTTTTTTTATCATAGGTTTAGCTTGTCTATATAAAGGGAGAGCTTGATTTACAACGCCTAAAGTTTTAGAAAGGCCATTTAAAATACGGGGTAGAGTAAAACTACTTCTAATTATTGGACCACCAAAATTATTTCCAAACATAAAACCTCACCTAATAAATTATATGTAAGAGGCCTAAAAAAGTTTAATTTACTAATAAACTATGTTATACTTATTATGGATAAGAATAAGAAAGGTGGAAGTTATAAATGGATAAATCTTCTAAATCAACGTCATTTATTTTATATCCATTTATTGGCTTATTTAGTATTTTTAAATGGGCTATTTTAGGGATTACTTCAACTCTTTCTTTTTTAAGTAAACCATTAACTAATATATTATTATATGCTTTAAAAGGCTTAAAATATATTTTTGGAACTATACCTGGGAAAATGATGCAAGAAGCAACCAAAAAATCAAGAGAAGAAAAAGCGAAAAAAGAAGCAGAAATGGCTACAGCAAAAAGTAAATTAGATGCTGAGACGATAAAAAAGATGACCCTTAATGAGCAGATTTCCAAAAAAAGTGTTCCTAAAGAACTGGCTGCTGATACGAGTAATGAACTAGTTAGTAATTCTAATGTAATGATAAATAAAAAAGACCGTCGTAAAATAATGAAAGAACGTCAAGCGAAACATCGAGAAGAACAAAAAGCTTTAAAAGAAAAAAATAAACTTAATCGTCAGTTAAATGGAAAATTACAAGCTGAAAAAGAAATTTTAATTAGCGACTTAGCTAGTGGTGATGTTAAAAGAACGGATAAACCAGTAGCCTTTCGTTATAAAGCCATTGACCCAAAAGGAAAAATGGTAACGGGAACTTTTACGGGTAGTTCTAAATTAGATGTTAATGCGTATTTAGTTAATGAAGGTTATGATGTTTATAGTATTAAAACTAGTAATATGATAAATTTCTTATATGGTCAACCTAGCTTTGGGGGAGCTAAGATGAGCAATAAGGATTTAATCTTTTGGCTTACGCAATTATATACGTATGTTAAATCGGGTATTCCTTTAACAGATTCTGTTAAAATTTTATCTAATCAAATGGGTAAAAAGAAAAATCGAAAAAGAGTATTTGAAAAGATTATTTATGAACTTACTATGGGGGCAGCTTTTAGTGATGCTTTAGCTAAACAAGGTAATGTTTTTCCTTCTCTTTTAATTAATATGTTAAAAGCCGCAGAGGCAACAGGAGAATTAGAAGAAACTTTAAATGATATGGCTAATTATTATCGAGAGATAGAATCGACACGTAAACAAATGGTTAGTGCAATGACTTATCCTGCTATTATTACAATATTTTCAGGAGCTGTTATTACTTTTATCTTATTGTATGTTATTCCTAAATTTACTCAAGTATATGATACCGCCGGAGTTACTATAAATGGCTTTACGAAAGCGATTATTGATGCTAGTAATTTTTTGAAGAATAATATCTCGGTGATTTTACTAATTGCTTTTGCTATTATTTTAGTATTAGTTGTAGCTTATAAAAAGGTTAAATTTTTCCGTAAGAATATGCAAACTTTATTAATGCATGTCCCGATTATTGGGAAAGTTATGATTTATAATGAAATGACAATATTTACTAAAACTTTTGCTTCCTTACTTAAAAATAATGTCTTTATTACCGAAAGTATTGAAATATTAAGTAAAGTAACGAATAATGAAATATATAAGGAAATTATGTATAATACGATTACTAATATTGCTAGAGGAGAGAAAATATCAGAATCTTTTAAAGACCATTGGGCAATTCCTGATGTTGCTTATTACATGATTGTAACTGGTGAATCGACAGGGGAATTAGCAGCAATGATGGAAAATGTTAGTAAATATTATCAAGAACAACATAGGGGAATAGTCAATAATTTAAAAAGCTTTATTGAACCAATTATGATTACATCTTTAGCCGTTGTAGTTGGAGCAATTATTTTAGCTGTTATAATCCCGATGTTTGACTTATACAACAATATTATGTAAGGAGTACAACTTTATGATTTATGTATATTTATTTATTTTAGGAGCTGTCTTTGGTTCCTTTTATACCGTAATTGGCATGCGTCGTCCTTTAAATCAATCGATTGTAAGACCTGCTTCGCATTGCGAATATTGCCAACATAAATTAAAGTGGTATGAATTAATTCCGATTATTTCCTTTATAATTCAAAAAGGTAAATGTCGTAAATGTGAAGAAAAATTATCATTAATGTATCCCCTTATTGAAACTTTATCAGGTATCCTATTTGCTTTAAGTTTTAAGATTTATGGATTTAGTTATAATACTTTAATAATGTTATGTATTTCTTCTTTATTAATTATTATTTTTGTTAGTGATTTTAAATATTATATAATTTTAGATGGACCTTTAGTAATATTTGAATTATTAATTTTAATTACTAAATATTTAAATGGGGGACTTAAGGAAGTTTTACTAGGCTTAGGTTTTGGTCTTTTAATGATGGGGGTTATGATTTTAATTAAATTATTTGGTGATAAGGTCTTTAAACGAGAATCTTTAGGGGGAGGAGATATTAAACTAGCGATGATAATGGGAACAGTTTTAGGATTTAAATTAGGTTTAGTAGCTTTAATTTTATCTTCCTTTATCGCTTTACCATATGCTTGTTATGTGCTTTTAAAAAATAAGGGTGATGAAATGCCTTTAGGACCCTTTCTAATTACTGCTTTGTTAATAGTCTTTATCTTAACTGGCCCAATAAATCATATCTTAGAAGTATTTTATTTGTAAGAAGAGCAATCTTCTTTTTTTTCATGCAAAAATGTCAACCACGAACTTTCTGCTTTACAACGAACCGGGGGGGGGTATAATGGAGTTAGATGTAAAGATAGGAAGGAATAAATGTAATGAAGGAAAGAAAACGTAAAATAACAATAATAACTATAATAGGAATAATGTTGATACTCGCCATAACAACATTTACTTATGCCATATGGAGTAGAACACACACTCAAACAGGTATAAATAAAAATACGTATGCTTGTTTTGAAATAAGCTACGCAGAAACAAATGGACAGGGAATAACTATGGATAACGGTTTTCCTCAAAAAGATGAACAAGGTATGCAAAATGATGCATATGAAGTACAAATCACAAATACATGTGATACAGTATCAACGTATAATGTAATACTAAATAAACAAACAGGAAGTACATTAGCAGATAGTCATTTAAAAGTAGCAGTAGATAACGATTATAAACTACTATCTGATGCAACACCAACAGATACTAGACAAATAGATAATTTCAATAATACAGCATCATATATAATCGGAACAGGAGTAGTAGGACCAAAACAAACTAAGACGGTTCAAATAAGAAGTTGGATGGACGAAAAGACATCTGAACAAGATGGAGAAAATAAAAGTTTTACTTTTAAGATTACTATTGAAAATGTTGCAGGAATAAATACTGAGGCAACAAATGCTATATTAGGATTAAGTGGAGAACCAGTAGATAAAAACCAGGTAGTTGCTTATGAGGATACTATTGATAATGATAATTTAAATAGTTTTTATGTTAATAGTATATGTCCTGACTTAGGTGATGTAGGTTATGTATCTTTAGACTATGAATTTGATACTTATAATGGTAAATATAGATTAAAAAATCCAATTGAAGTAGAAGACTATAGTGGGTATGATGGTTACTATGTTTTTGATATAGATAATTATGGAATATATAAGATTGAAAATAGCGAAACTACTTATGAAGAACCAGATGGTATGTGTAGTAAAGTAACAAAAGTAACTGAACATAGAGTACCGAAATCTAATGAAAACTACATTAGCAGTATTATTTTAGTGCAAGATGAAAAAGGACCAACTTATGTATATAATGGTAGTCCAAATAATTATATAAAATTTGCAAATCAAATATGGCGTATTGTTCGTATAAATGGGGATGGAACAATAAGGATAGTTTTAAATGATAAATTAAAAGATAATAAAGTGTTTAATACATATGGGGAAAGTAGTAATAGGCAAAAATATGTAGGATTTACATATGAAAATGGTACTTCATGTACTAAATCTAATCCGTGTATTACAACATATGATAAAGGAACAAACTCTTTTACAAATAATAGAGGAACAAATAGTACAATAAAGACAACTTTAGAAGATTGGTATAAAGAAAACTTAGCCAAATATGATGAAAAAATTGCTGAAAGTAATTTCTGTAATGATACAACTATAAATAATACAGATAATGGATATACATATTATAGTACATATAATAGAACATATACTGAAAATACTCCAGATTTAACATGTCCGGATACTACTGAAACTTATGGAGGATATTATAAAACAAAGATTGGATTATTAACCACTGATGAGATGATGTTAGCAGGAATATCGTATTATGGAAATGCTCCAGAAAGTCATTACCTATATCATAGTTATTGGTGGTGGACAATGTCGCCTCGTTATTCCAACTCGTCTGGCGCCGTTGAGTTCGGTGGCATTAATGGGTTCATCAGCGACGGCAGCGTCGGCCGCGTCAGCAATGCGGACGGCGTTCTGCCAGTTATCAATCTAAATGCTGATACACAAATCACCTCTGGTGATGGGTCTCAAAATAATCCATTTATTGTAGGATAAGTAATATTGGTATAAACATTTATTGTTTATATATAGAATAAGTTAAATATATATCTTTAGCCTTTGTTATAGAAAAGTATTCCTAAAATTTTAGCTTATTCAAAATAAAAGAAGATATTAAAGGTCTAAAACTTCAATATCTTCTTTTTTGTTTTCTTCTTTTTTAGTTTCTTCTTGAGGAGCTTCTATTATTTCTTCTTCATTTACAGGTGAATTGTGGTCTTTACCCATTAGTGTTGCTTTTAAGTCATCTGTTTCTTCACCAACGTAGTCTTCGTTAATATCAATTAATTTTAATATTTCTTCAAAACTTGTATCACCAGCTACTACTTTTTTTAGTCCATCTTGTAAAAGAGTAGAAACACCAGCTTTACTATAAACTAATACGCGGAAATCTTTTTTTGATATATTAGAAGTAATAGCATCTCTAATATCTTGATTAATTTTTAAAACTTCATGAATTGCAATTCTACCTTTGTAGCCGCCGATACACTCATCACAGCCAACAGGAACATATAATTCATCAACGTCTATACCAATTGCTTTTTTAATAACTTTTTTTTCGTATTCCGTAGCTTTTTGTGGTTTTTTACAATGATTACAAAGTCTACGTGCTAATCTTTGAGAAATAATACCTTCTAAAGCCGAACCCAAAAGATATCTTTCTACTTCCATATCTAAAAGTCTTTCAATTGTATTTAAGGAGTTATTGGTATGGATAGTAGATAATACTAAGTGACCGGTAATGGAAGCACGAACAGCTATACGAGCAGTTTCATCATCACGAATTTCGCCAATCATAATGATATTAGGGTCTTGTCTTAAAATACTACGTAAAGCTGCACCGAAAGTCATACCAATTTCTGACATAACTTGAACTTGATTAATTCCTTCAATTTTCATTTCGACGGGGTCTTCAACAGTAATAATATTAGTTTCTGGCTTATTTAATCTTTGTAAAATAGAGTAAACTGTTGTAGATTTACCACTACCAGTAGCTCCTGTTACAAGGATAATCCCATTAGGAGTAGCAATCATACTATTTACTAATTCTAAATTTTCTTCGGTAAAATCTATTTTATCTAAACCTTTAAGGCTCATTGTATAGTCTAAGATACGAATAACTATTTTTTCACCATCTGAAATAGGAAGAGAAGATACACGTAAATCTAAATCATATCCTTCAAGTTCATTTTTGATAGCACCATCTTGAGGAAGACGAGATTCGGTAATATTCATACCAGCTAATATTTTAATACGAGTTATCATGTTTTTTTGGACACTAGGAGGAGCTTTGGAATAATCAACTAATAAACCATCAATACGCATTCTAATACGTAAACCTTTTTCGGTTGGGTCAAAATGAATATCGGAAGCATTCTTTTTGATTGCATCGACAAGAATTTCATTAACGATATCAACGATTGGTAAATTTTCATAGTCGAATTCTCTAATCATCTAGCACCCATCCTTTTATTCTTCTATTATTATATAATAAATTTAGGGGTTAAGGCAATATGAAAGATAAAATTGCGGGAAATTAAGTCAAGTAAAAGAGTATAAAATTAGTTTTTCAGGAAATTATATAAATGGTGAAGAAAAATGAATAAACATATTGAATTTTTAAATTATATTTATCAAAATGCCCAAATGGGAATTGTCGGTATTGATGATATTATTACAAAAGTAGAAGATAAGGAATTTGAAAAATTATTAAATGAACAAAAAGCTGATTATGAAAATATTTGTAATGAAGCTATTCAAATTTTAAAGAAATATGGTAAAGAGCAAAAAGAATTAAATAAAATGGCAAAGATGAGTAGTTATATGATGGTTAAAATGAAAACTATGACTGATTGTTCTACTTCTAATTTAGCAAAGATGATGATGGAAGGTTCAAATAAAGGAATTATTGAAATAACGGAGAAATTAAATAATTATGAAGAAAAAGATGAAGAGATTGTTTCTTTAGCTAATAAATTATTAGAAACAGAACAAAATAATTTAGACGATTTAAAGAAATTTTTATAGCATCGTATTTAAACGGTGCTTATTTTATTGAAAAAATTAGAGTTATTTTATATAATTTAGATAGAGTAGAAGGGTGAGTAATTATGAGAGTTAGTATGAAAGTTTTGTGTATTGGTCATGTCGCTTTTGATGTAACATTAGAAATGAGTGGCTATCCTGTTGAAAATACGCGAAATGAAATTAATAATATAGTAGAAAATGGTGGAGGAACGGTTGCTAATTCGGCGTGTTTATTAGGAAAATGGAAAGCTGAACCTTATATTTGTGGAGTAGTTGGCTATGATTCTAATAGTGAAAAAATAAAAAAAGAGTTTAATAATTTTAAAGTTAATATGGATTTTTTAGAAACGGATTATGAAAAGAAAACGAGTGTTTCTTATATTATTTTAAATCCGCAAACTAAAAGTCGTACTATTTTATCTAAAAAATCTGATTTGGCCCCAATTAAGAAAAATGATTATAATAAAATTCCTATTGATATGATAATGTTAGATGGTTTTGAATATCCAACTGCTATTAAGACTTTAAAGAGTTGTCAAACAGCAGTTAGTATTTTAGATGCGGGAAGAGTAACTAAAGAAGTTTTAGATTTATGCAGTAAAGTTAATTTTATTATTTGTTCTAAAGAATTTGCTGAAGAAGTTAGTGGAGTTAAGATTGTGTCTGGCGATACGAAAACTATTGCGGATTTATACCAAGCTTTAAAGAAACGATTTATGAAACAAGAAATTATTGTTACTTTGGAAGCTGATGGAGCATTATATTCTGTTGATGGTCATATTAAGTTAATTCCAGCTTTAAAAATAGATGCTAAGGACACAACCGGAGCTGGCGATATTTTCCATGGGGCTTTTGCTTATCAGTATTTACAAACCAGAAATATCGAACAATCTGTTAAATTTGCTAATGTTGCGGCAGGTCTTTCAGTACGTAATGTGGGAAGTAAGAATTCTTTTCCAGAATTAGATGAAGTAAAAAAATATTATGAACAAGTATAATGATGATTTATTTATTAATAGTTATCCTAGTCTTGATTTGCATGGTGAAACACGGGACACTATGATTGCTCCTTTAAATAGTTTTATCGAAGATAATGTAAAGTTAAAAAATAAAAATATTGTTATTATTCATGGACGCGGCAGTGGGATATTAAAGGAAACTACGCATACTTATCTCAAAAAAGATAAAAGAGTTTTAAATTTTTATTCCGGTTTTTTTAATCCAGGGTGTACAGTGGTTGAATTAAATGTTGACAAATGAAAGAAAATATTGTATAATCTAAGCACATAAGAAATTCAGGGTAGACACAAATTTGACAATTATGAAGTTTTGTGATATAATTGTCATATATTAAGGGGGTTATATTTATGAAAGGTTATGTATTAGATTATATTAATGAAAACGAATTTAATAAATTAGAAAGATCGTTAAAAAAATATAATATGTTAGCTTATAAAGAACTTATGTTTTCTGCATATCCAGCTTTAAGAAATGGTGAATTTTTAGGAGAAAAAGTATCGCAAAATAAGAAATTAGGTACAGAAACTTATGAGTTAAAATTAAAAAGCGACGATATGTTTAGTAAAGTGCATGGAGAAGTAAAATTAATTTATACTATTTATAAAAATGAAAAAACTGTAATGTTAAAAACTATTACACCAGAAGATATTCTTTTAGAAGGTCATAAATCAGAATTAGGTACTTATAAAGGTATTATGATTTCTAAAGCTAATGCTTCGAAAGATATGTTTAAGATTGATTTATTAAATTTATTACAAAATAAATAATTAAGAGTCTATAAAATAAGGTAATCATACGGTAACATGATTATCTTATTTTCATTTATTAGCTCATTTATGCATAAAATATATTGCGATTAATGAATAATTATGGTATTATTAGTTGGTAATGGACCTTTAGCTCAGTTGGTTAGAGCATCCGGCTCATAACCGGGCGGTCATAGGTTCGAGTCCTATAAGGTCCACCATATAAATTTGCAGGTATGGCGAAATTGGTAGACGCGCTAGACTTAGGATCTAGTGGAGCAATCCGTGGGGGTTCAAGTCCCTTTACCTGCACCAGATAGATACCAAACTCGGACTTTTATGGTTCGAGTTTTAATATACTTCAATTTATGATAAAAAAATTTTAGTGATTAAAGGGAAAATATGAAGAAAGAAATAATAAAATCAGAAATTAATGTGAATAATAATAATTAATGTTATGCGAATAGGAAATAAGGAATATATTTCGCTTATAGATTTGGCTAGATATGCCGATGAAGATGATCCAAGATATCCTATTCAAAACTGATGCGTAATAAGGATGTTATTGCTTATTTAGGATTGTGAGAAAAATTAAATAATGAAAATTTCAAAGGTGTCGAATTCGACGCGTTTAAAAATGAAGCTGGTAGTAATAAATTTAAAATATCACCCCAAAAATGGATTAAAAGTTGTCGTACCTCTTCCTTTAGGCCCCCATAAAGGTTGAAAGTCGCACTTTTGCGATTTTATTAATATAGGTTCATAACATTTGCTGTTATGGGTTTTTAATTAGTTATGAAAATGAAATATAATAAGATTTTGCGTAAATAAGGTTATTGATTATCAATTGACTTAGTGATTAAAAAGTGTATAATAATTTTTACAAATGAGGGAGCATGTATGTTAGGAGAAAATTACCAAGATAACGATTTAAAAGACCAAGCATTTTTATTACAATTTGAAGGCAATGATACATATGTTATCAAGGAAATATTTCATTTACTATATTATATAGACCCTATTCTTACTATGAAACAAATGGGGTTATTTGGGATATTAGATGCATTAATTGATTTGGGGCTAACTAATAATGAAATTACAAATTTTTACATCCATGGGCACGTTGAGCCTTACGATGATCCACATGAATTCATTAAAGGTATCACAAAAATCGTATATGGTATGCCAAAGATTGAAATTAAAAATCAATATGGGAGTTATTTTAGTGATGAACGAATAGCAAAACTTCCTAGTCCAAATAACAATACTAAAATGCTTATGTCATTTTGTTATGATAAAAATGATACTTATGTATTTATACCTAATAAAGATGATTTGTATTATAGATTTTCGTATAATTATGCTAAAGAATACCATTATTGGCATGAATATAAAGAAAAAAAATTCCAAATGATAGATGGTAAGCTTTATAGAACAGTTCATTATTTAGTTCGTCAAGGTTATGATTTTCCAGAATTAGAGAGCTTATTTAATGAATCTATAAAAAATATTGTATTTAAACAGAACAATGGTGAAAATACATTGGTATTAAATAAAGCCTTTGCTCGTGAAATGAGTAATAATTTATTAAGTTTAGTATATTTTTTAAAAAGAAATAATTATAAATTTTTAAATCCTGCCCATATATTTGCTTCAAAATGTGATAAAATTACTTTAATTGATTCTAATAAAAAAGAAATTATTTTTAATCGTTGTTATGTAGAATCAGACTTAACTAAATATGTTAATGTATTGGAAAACCTTAAGAAAGAAGGTTTTGAAATCCCTGATATTATTGATCTTTGTGATAAAAGAGTAAAAAATATTGGCTTAAGATGCACGTTTGGCAGGGAATATAACTTAACAATTAAGCGTGATGTATTATTATCTATCTCTGCAGAATGGTTTAGAATAATTAAAAAAGGTTTAGATCTAGGTTTTTCTTTTCCAGATAACGATAATTTATTTAATATGAATCAAGAATATTTAAAAGTTGTTGATCCTAGTGGTAAAGAACGATTTGTTGTTCGCAAAGAATTGGTTAATATATTAAAAATGATTATTGTGTGTATGCGAAATGGTTATAGTTTTAAAGATTACGGTAATTTATTTGAAAACCAATTTTATATTGTTTGTTATGATGAACAAAATCAAGAAAAACTTCTTAGTCGTAAACAAATATACAAACTTGTGAAACTTCTAGGGTTACCTCCTGCAGAAAGAGAAGATTTATCGGATATTGATAAAGATCTATTAATGATGTTGGATAATTATGATATACGAAAAAAATTGTTTAAATGGCTTCCTTACACCGCAAAAAAATGGATTCCATCATCGGCCGTTATTAATAAAATACCAGCAGAGCAAAGTCATGAATATTTTTATAATAATAATCATAAACGTCTTAAAGTCTTAAAAGATGAATATCAAGCAAGTAATTATGAGGAAATGGAAGGCATAGTTTCTCTTGGTTATATTCTAGGACTATTTAATAGTAAAGAATCAACTAGTGAAAAAGCCTTGAATTATATTATTGAATACTTTTTAAATAAAGGAATAACTGCTAATGAACTTCATACTACTTATGGAGCAATAGATTTGAGGAAAGGTTATAATAAACAGTTTGCTGACTTTTTTATGCAACATTATGCTAAAGATAGTCAAGCTTTTATTGAACAAGATCTTGGTATTGATATGACTGGCGAACTATTTGAAAGATTTGATGAAGTTCTTGAAAATAGACCAGAAAAGAGAATAAAAACGAGGACGAGAAATAAATTATTAACGCCAATAGATGCAATGGCATCTATTACTAATGTTAAGGTCGATAAAGAAAAGTTTGGGTCAAAAATCGAAGACGAACGTTACTTGCGCCTTATTCAATTATTAATGAAATTTGGTGCTAGTGAAGATGAACTTTGGTGGGCTGTAGGACTTTATGACCAAGCTCTTTTAATTGATGAACAAAAAGTAATTATTCCTAATATTGAAGATTTAAAAACTAGTTTAATGAAGTTTAATTCCCATTTAAAAAATGATCCCCAAGCTTTTCTTAGTGGTAGAAAAACAAATTGTTGTTCAAGATATGGTGGATTTGCAGAGGATCGTTTAACACATGTTATTACAGATTTAAATTGGCGATATATCACTTTTACATCTGCTAATAGAACATTTTTTGATGGATTAGTTTGGTATGATAAAGAAGAAAAAGTTGTCTGTATTGATAATGTAGAAGGACAATTTAGCAGGGTTGATAAAAATAATACGGAATCTATCCCAATGATGGCTGATGCAATTCTCCGTTATGCTGATGGAATTTATTATAAAATGAGAGAGCTTAATATTCCTTGTATAAAAGTTAATGTTGGAAAAGATCCTGGCACTGCATCTTGGGAAATATTTAAATATGCAAAACAACAAAATTTAATTTATGATGATGAAAATCCTTGTAATTATCCCGCAAGAAATGGTATTTCATCAGATGCAATTAATCAATTTACATTGACTGATGAAGTAATTTTAAAACTTAGGAGAACTTTAAATAAGTAATATTTATCTTATTTACTTTATATTTATAAATTTGAAAATTTCCGATTTGTTGTATTGAAGAAATGGAGGGTTTATTGCTAAATATAGCGATATAACTAATTTATCAAATGTGATGAATTAAACTTTAAGGTGTAAAATCCCTTTTGCAAACGTACCAAATAGATTTTAAACTCGCAACTCGAGTAAAAATAGAAAGCACACTTGATAAAAGGTGTGTTTTTATATTATTTAGTATGACTTATAATACTTTTTATTAATCGAGCAAAGATACTACTTTTAGAATTTTTTAGATATAAACTCTATGTAAAAGAAACTAAAAACCTATGATATAATAATAAAGGTGAATAATATGAAAGAAATTATATATAATTATGATTATTTATCTTTAGAAGATATTACGGAAACTGTTACTAGAATAAAAGCTTTAATCATAAATTCCGATACTATTTATATTGGCAATGAAAATGGGATATTCCAGTTTCCTGGTGGGCATTTAGAACAAGGAGAAACCTTAAATGAAGGTTTAAAAAGAGAGATTTTAGAAGAAACTGGAATAATATTAGAAGATAAGGAAATAAAAAGGCCTTTTATGAAAGTTACATTTCTTAATAAGGACTGGCCAGAAATAGGAAAAAATAGAAAAGCGGAAATATATTATTATGTTATCAAAACGGAGAAAAAACCCGATTTATCAAGAGTAAAATATACGGAACATGAAAAAGCTGGTAATTTTAAAATTGAAGAAATTCCACTCAATTCTGCTATAGATAAGATAAAAGAAAATATACCTAATAATGAAAAAAATAAAGTGATTTCTCCAGATATGATTGCAGCTATAGAAGAATATTTAAAACAATGTAAAAATTAAAATGAATTAAAAAGAAAAAGGAAAAATTGATTATGATATTAGATATGGTATTAGATACTAATGATGAAAATATAGCCCATAGTATGGAAGCAAAAAAGAACGATTTAATTAAGCAAAAAAAGGAACAAAGTTTTTATACATCACAAGATATAGCAATAGTTCGAGCTACTCCTCATTTTCCACAAGATGGCGTAGTTTATGCTATAAATAATGTCCCTTTTGTTTGTAAATTAAATGATGAATTTAGAGAAATTGCCGAGAATTATATTTTAAAATTAAATGAAAAACTAGATGGTTTACAAGATTATAATGAGCGGATGAAATTAATTGAAGATACCTATAAAAAGGCAGAAGAGTATATTCCTTGGTCTACACAATATCGTTCTAGTACGCATTATTGTTTAAATGGAATTGTCTCCTCCCATATGCAAGGTAATTTTGATAGTAATTCAATTGTCATTATAGATTTATTTTCAGCTCACGAAAAAGACCCTAATATTTTAGCAGTTCGAGGTGAAGATACTTATTTTGAAGACAAATTAGAATTATCTGATAAAGCAATAATCTTAGTAGAAGAAAGTTATCTAGATGAAATAAGAAAACAAAATATTAATCCTAATATTACGATAATTCCTTACCTGGGTGATAGAGATATTGCTCTTCAGTGGGTATTAATTGGGATGATGAATATTGTCCCTGAGATAATTGGTAAAGATTATATAATTGAATCAGAAACATCGGCAATGATTACAGATTTTATTCGAAGTAAAGATTATCCTTTGGATAAACATTGTTATTCTAAGTCTTATCAAGAAGATGATGAAAAAACTTTAATATTATGGAAAATGTATGCTGAAAATTTTTATACTTATTTATTTAAGCAGTTTACGGATATAAAACCATATCAAGATATGATTGCTAAATTATCGGACCCTGCTGCTTTACCTAGAGCCAAAAAGATGGAAATTTTAGCCGAAATAATAGAAAAAATAGGAATAGATAACTATGCTTTTATGGTGAGAGAGTATAATCATAATATTGAAGGGCAGATTAAAGCCGGAACTTATCCAACTAATAAAGAAATATTAAAAGGAGCAACTTTTGGTTATGCAATAGATTTTGATGAGGATAAAGAAATAACAAGATAAAAAAATCTCTAAATTTAGGGATTTTATTTTGGTATTTTGGTAGATATTTTGAAAAATTATGATATAATAAAAGCCCTAAAAGGCAAAAGGATGGTAGGATATGAAAACCAGTAAAGAGAAAATATTAAAAACTTATGGGGTAGAAATTGATAGCAAAAAACTTAAAAATATTCAAATAGTAAATCGTGATGAAAAAAGTATTACTTATTTTGATGAAGAACAACAGGAGTTTATTACGGCTAGTTTAGCTAATATGGTTTATGATAAATGGAAAAAAGGAAACTTTGCAGCATCAATAACCAGTTATAATCCTACCCAAGATTACTCTTTAGAGACTTTCTATAACATAAAATTACCTATCTCTAATGCGCAGGCTGCTGCTAATTTGTTAAAAGCTCAACAAAGTCAAAATGTGTTATTAAAAAGATTTTATACTAATGTAAAAACGATATATGGAGATTTTTGTATTCATGTTGAAGAAAACTTAAGTACATATAAAGAAGGACCTTATCGCCAGCTTTCTATATATCATGGAAATTCCCAAGACATTATGTTAGATTATAAAAATGATTTTAATTATCGTGATTATTGTTTATTTCAACATCGACATATTTTCCCTTATCATTATGACGAGTGGATTAGAGGTTTTCAAAAGGATAGTTATGAAAAACAAAAATATAGTTCTTGGAATTATGAAAGTACTAATAATGAGGAAAAAAATATATATGGTTGTAAATTAATGAAAGGTGACTTTGCCGGGATGATTTTGCTTGATGGAGAAGTAGCTTTAGCAGATATTAAAAACCAAATTGATGACTTTTTCCCAGAAAGTTGTTTTCAAGAGTATGAAAGTATTCCTTGTAATTCTAAAGCTTATTTTCATAGTTTTAAAGGAGAAGAATTAATTATTTTAAAACAAGATGCAAAATTAGATTTAGTTTTCGAAAATAAAAAAACCCAAACTAAGAACACTCAAGAAATTGAGTCTACTGATGAACCATTTACAGCCAGTGATTTTATTGGGCTACCAAATTCTTTAAAAGAACTTGATTTAAGTGCAGAATTTTATCACTATATTGTTAGTGAACTGATGACTTATCTAAACACGCATAATTATAAAGATTTTAAAAAGGTCGAAACAAGTATTGCAAATTGTTCTTTTGAAGAATTAGTTGATTGTTTAAAAACGAGTAATCTAAAAGAAGAACTAGAAAGAATACTTTTCAATATGCAAGAGATGTTTAATATGGGTGAAGATGAGTTATTAGGTTCTAAATTAGATGATATAAAATTGCAAAAAGTAAGGAGGGTTAAATAATGCAAAGAAGTGATTTAAATAAGCGTATTGAATATTATAATATTCCTGTTAAAGAAAGAAATTTAATTAAAAAGTATATGTTTGGCAAAACTTGTTTAAATTGTCAAAATGGTTGTTGTAATGTGGAATTTGCTGATAAACGTTTTAATGAAGATGTAAACTGCCTAGGTTGGATTAACTATCGTATGGTGGTAGATGAATATCATAAAAATCAAGAAAAAGCTTATACATATACAAAACAAAGAAAATATTAGTTTTTAATCCACTAATATTTTTTTATTGTTCATAAAATACCATAGGTGGTATATCTATGCGTAATTTCATTTTATTAATTTCTCAGTTTACTGGAAAGTTTGACGGACATCTTAAAGCTTTATTAATGGTATTAATTTTAGATTTTATTACTGGTTTAATTAAAGCAATAAAAGCTAAAAAATTAAGTAGTGCCTTTGGTTTTAAAGGAATTATTAAAAAAGTTGGTTATTTAATTATTATTTCTTTGTCATTTATTATTGATAAAATATTAGGGGATAGTGGAGCAGTTAGAACGATGGTTATTTATTTTTTCATTGCTAATGAAGGTATATCTATTTTAGAAAATTGGAAAGCTATGGGATTGCCGCTACCTAATAGATTATATAACGCTTTTGAAGATTTAAAAAATAAAGATGAATAAATTGATTATTTGCTTAATTCCTTTAAAATTTGTTCTTTATACTTTTTAGAAAGCAAAGGAACAATTTTTTTGTTATCTAAAACAAAACTACCTTCGTTCCATTTAAAAAGTCTGATATGTTCTTTATTAACTACACAAGAACGATGAGTGCGAATAAAACGTTTATCTAATTCTTTAATTATTTCTTTTAAATTTTTATTAACTTTAAAACTATTATTAGACGTAATTATTACTAATTTTCTTTCGACAGTATCTCGATAAATATATAGTATATCTTTTAAATATAATTGTAAGTCTACTTGTCTATTAGTATATTTAAACATGGAAATATCATATTTTTGGCTAATAATTTTTTTGATATCTTTAGTAAGACGCGCTTCCATTTCTTTATGTTTTTCTATAAAATCAAAAACCTTACATATATTTCTATATACTTTTTCAAAATAATTTTGATAACAAGTTAGAAAAATTATTTCACTATCCCAATCATGTTCGCGAATTTTTAAAGCTATATTTATTCCCGAGATGTTTGTTTCTAAATCAATATCTAATAAATAGACTTTCCGTTGCGAATTATCGGCAATTATTTTTTGTAATTCCGGACAATATTTACGAAAACATTTAATTTCAATTCTTTTTTCTTTAGAAAATACTGTTTGTCTAATAATTCTCTTAATTCTATTTTGATATTCTAATTTGTCATCAACGATGATGAATCTAATCATCAAATGCACCCTCTATTCTTTATTTTAGATTATAGCACATTAATTCCTCTATTAGCAAAAAAGTATTAAACTAGACCAATTTCATCGTCAAATACGCTATTATTTTGAATAAAAATGTTTAAAGCTCCGGCGATTAAAAATAAAATAGCAGAGATTAAAGTTAAATGCGTTAAGAAAACTTTCTTTTGGGATGCATTTTCTTTTAAATTACGAATAGAATTATAACTTTGATAAACAAAGTAAAGATAAATAATAAAAGCTATTATTAAAACATACTGATTAATATTGCGAAATAAATCTCGACTTTTAAGATTATGATTTTTAATATAATCTCGTTCTAGATAATTGGAATATAGATTTGCCACAATGATAAAAAAATAGACAAGCCAAATTATGTCTTCGATAGCAGTTTCTTTTAATTTTTGGGCAATATTATTATTCATATTAAAATATATGAAAAAACTATCCTAATAATAGGATAGAGAAGAATTATTTTTGTTTTAGAGCAAACTCATTAAGTTTTTTACTTTTTGTTCTAATACTACCAATAATAAAAATTAAGGAAATGATGAAAAGAATACTACCACTTATTAAATCCCAGATATCTTTTTTATTAAAAAAGGCCACTCCAAATTCTAGTAAAGAAAAGCAAATGCCAACAATGCCTATAATTAATAATCTTTTTAAACGAAATAGTAAGTTTTGACCATAAGCACTTTGTTTAAATTTATTTTGTAATTTCTTTTTTTCTTCTTTACTCATCCTTTGATATTTATTTTTCATTATTACTTCACCAGATTTATTATAACAATTTTTGAAAAAGAAGGGAACCATTTCCGCTATATTAAAACTCGGAAGCATTTCCGAGTTATTGATAACTTTTTGGTGACCAACACCAGCACTTAGCAACAATGGCTTAGGTATAAAATACGTCTTTAATTGTAATAGTTTGAACGAAAGAAGAACACCAAACGGAACTATAGTAAGGACTATTCCTAACCATTGTGTAGTTGCAGCTTTAGAAACATGTGGAAACTGGATTAGAATAGGCTCAAACCAATATTTAAAATAAGCTAGTTCTTGAGTGAGCTAGCTCTTTTTTATTTGACTTTAAAATTATTTGGTGTATAATATTTTTACTAATTAATATTAGGTTGATATTATTTTAATTGCATTTTAATATCAAGTTGATATATAATATTAGTAGGAAGAAATTTATTCTATCCTATTTTAAGGACAAAAAAAGAGATACACTTGATTTTGTTGAGCTAGGTGTTTCTCGGTCCAATAATTTTGGTGGAGAACACCTTAATCATAAATGCTGATTAGGTGTTCTTTTTTTAATCCTTGTTGTGAGTATCTTTTGCGTTTATTAAATAAATAATAATAGCTAGAATAATTAAATATTCCATTAAGATATCCCTTCATAGGACCACCTCCTATCCGTATAAACTAAACAAGTAAATGCGGACCGAGGTTAAAACACCAAACAATCAAGTGTATCTCTAAAGCTAATTATAATATATATATCGGAATTTGTCGAATAAATTTTATAAAAAAAATTAAGAATATATAATAAATAACCATTATTTATTTGCAATAAAATAATATAAAAAAGCCCGAAATAAAGGCTTTTTGATTTTTTAATGGTGACCAGTACGGGATTTGAACCCGTGAATGCATGCGTGAAAGGCATGTGTGTTAACCGCTTCACCAACTGGCCAAAAACAAAATGGTGGGCCTGGGGGGACTTGAACCTCCGACCTCACGCTTATCAGGCGTGCGCTCTAACCAGCTGAGCTACAA